>JAAYJY010000212.1 GCA_012522705.1 Syntrophomonadaceae bacterium
GATTGGTACCTATGGACCATCCCTGCTTTTCAGTTGGGCTATTTATCACTGCCACAGTAGTCTCACGCCCAGTGCGGGCGCACCCTGATTCAGGGCGTCGCCCCCGGTTGTGTCAACCTTTAATCACCGCAATCGTGCGCAGCCTTTTGGTTACCTCGATAAGATCCAACTCATTGGCGATGACGAAATCGATCTCCTTATAAGCGAACCGGGTTTCCTCGCTGATATCATGACGTTTTTCCTTACCCAGGAATACCCCCAGGGCTTTGAGGTCATCCATAGTGGCCTGTACGCTGAACTGCTTTTTGGCTGCCTTGCGGCTCATCCGCCGGCCCGCCCCATGGGAGCACGAACAAAAACTCTCCGGATTGCCCTTGCCCCGCACCAGATAGGAATAGGTGCCCATGGCACCGGGGATGATGCCCATCTGTCCCTCGCCGGCCTGGATGGCCCCCTTGCGGTGGACCCACACCTTTTTTCCATAATGTTGCTCATAAGCGGCATAGTTGTGATGGCAATTGATCGGCTCCGATAATATTATCTGTTGGAGGCCGGCATGCTTTTCCGCCAAAGTGCAGACTTCGCGGACCGCCACCTCCATCATCCGCGCCCGGTTCTCATGGGCAAAATCCAGAGCCAGGTTCATCCAGCGGATATACTCCTGCCCGGGGGAACTGTCCAGGGGCAGATGGGCAAGATCCCACTCCAGCGGAACCGGGGAATTAATATCCTTATTAAGCTGGCGGGCGGCCTGATTAAAGTGATGGCAGACCTTGTAGCCGAAATTACGGGAGCCGGAATGGACCATGATGCCCAGGTATCCACTGTCATCGGTCTGCAATTCGATAAAATGGTTGCCACTGCCCAGGGTGCCTACTTGGTAATAGGCAGCATCCAGTTCTTTCATCAGTTCCGGGGCCAGGCGGGTCCCGTCAGCTTTAGTAAGGCGGCGGCGAAACTCATCTACCGCGCGGCAGGCTTGTTTATTGGGGTGATGGGCAAATCCAGTCGGAACGTTTCTCAGGATAGCGCCTACTATCGCCTGGGCCAGTTTGCCATTGGGGGTATCGATGTTGGTAACTGCTTCAACCGGTATATCGGTCTGAATGAAAATCATCCCGCAGCCGATATCGACTCCCACCGCATTGGGGATAATGACTTCTTCCGTGGCGATCACCCCGCCGATAGGCATGCCGTAGCCGGAATGGGTATCAGGCATCAATGCCACCCATTGGTGGATAAAGGGCAGGTTGGCCAGATTGAGCGCCTGTTGGAGGCACTCGGCCTCCAGCTGGCCGATGTGCTCCAGCCATACCTTGATAGGCCACTTCTGCTGGCGGGGATCATATATGGTAAACATAGTCGGACCTCCTTGCCAAACAGCGGTTGTAATAGTTGAGGGGGCGTTTGTCTCTTAATTTATCACGTTTTGCCCGCTGATGCGTATTTATTCCTATCGGACTCGGATTACCGGCAGCAAATCATTCATATATTTGCGACTTCTGACTCAAACTAAAACCTGAATATAAAATCTGCAGGTATAGGAGTGATCGGCATTAGTTACCATAAACAAACCGAACAGAACATCCCCTACTGGTTGGATTCCACCTCCCGGCCCGAGTTTCCGGGATTGACTGAGGACATCGAAGTCGATGTGGCCATCGTGGGTGGAGGTATGGTGGGCATCACCTGCGCCTACCTGTTGGGTCAGGAAAAAGTGACCACCGCCATAATCGAGGCCGACCGCATCCTACGGGGGACTACCGGGCATACCACCGCCAAGATAACCTCTCAGCATTCCTTGATCTATGCCCAACTCCACAAGAAGATGGGCGCGGAGAAGGCCTGCCAGTATGCGGAGGCCAATGAGACCGCCATTCACACCATTCGGAACATCATCAAAGAGAACGACATCCAATGTGATTTCATGGAAATGCCGGCCTATGTCTATACCCAATCGGACCGATATGTCCAGGACATCGAAGACGAGGTCAGAGCAGCCTGCAGCCTGGGAATAAAGGCTGAATTCACTGAGGAACTGCACCTGCCATTTGCGGTCAAGGCGGCGGTGCGTTTCCATGACCAGGCCCAGTTTCACCCTTTAAAATACTTGGACGTTCTCACCAAAAAGGCTACTGACCGCGGGGCTCGCCTATTTGAACAGACCCGGGCCATGAATATTGGGCGGGAAGGGTCGGACAGATACCTGATTCTGACCCATTCCGGCCGCAGGGTCAGAGCCAACCAGGTCATTATCGCCACCCATTTCCCTTTTTATGATGGGGGAGGGTTTTATTTCGCCCGGTTATATGTTAGTCGTTCCTATGCCTTAGGGGTAATCATGGAGGACCAGCTGCCCTGGGGCATGTATATCTCGGCGGAGGAACCAGTGCGCTCCCTGCGTACCCAGCCCTACAGGGAAGGAGAACTGGTCCTGGTAGGCGGCGACAGCCACAAGACCGGCCAGGATGATGATACCCGCAAACATTATCAAAACTTGGCCCGATGGGCCCGGGAAACGTTCCGTGTCACCGATATCCCCTACCAGTGGTCCACCCAGGATTGCATGACCCTCGACCTGATACCCTATGTAGGGCGCCTGACCCGCTCGGAACCAGGAATCTATGTGGCCACCGGTTTCAACAAATGGGGAATGACCAACAGCACCGCATCCGCCTTGATACTTAGAGACTTGATTATAAAGGGTGATAATCCCTGGACCGAGGTCTATGATCCTTCCCGTTTCCCCGACCTGGGAGAACTGGTGGTTCAGAACGCCGATGTAGCCAAACAGTATGTGACCGGAAAGATCAGTATGAGTCTGCGTGAAAGCGAGATAGATGCTGGTGACGGCAAAAAGATCAGATGGCAGGGCGAAAAAGCCGGCGCCTACCGTGATGGAGACAACCAATTGCACCGGATGGATATAACCTGCACCCACATGGGCTGCGAATTGGGCTGGAACAATGCGGAGCGGACCTGGGACTGTCCCTGCCATGGTTCCCGATTTACCCCGGAGGGTGCGATCCTGGAAGGTCCTGCCCTCAACCATCTGAAACCGGTAGAGGAAAGCCGCAACGATGTGGAACCTGATGTGATCCAATAAACCTTCGGGCCGACGACCGTAAGCACCTTCCCAAAAACGACCGCCGACCACAGGTCCCGGGTGCATTGCCTGGGATCTGTTTCGCTATCCCCTTGGCATCAAGGGAACATTTATCACCCATCACCAGGCCAGGAATATTGTATTTGGCATATGCGGTCAACCATGCGGTGTCACCGAGTATGTACGACATGAATATGCTATTGAATAGAAGAACAAGCTTGTGGGAGTGATTTAAACATGCGTAAACAAAGATTCAGATTTTCGACCTCATATATGAATGACAGAGGAACAGAAAGGGTCATACCGAGTCCCCATAAGAGGCTGCCGTCGCCCGATATCATGGGCCCTGAGGCGTCGAAGCGTTACGCTACATGTACCAGTAAAGCTTATCAAAAGGCTACTGTGAGTGTGCCAATCGCGGTCAAACCCTTTTCCGTGGCCGGCCAGTCCAGAACCTACTGTAGCTCCAAACCGGCATTGAAGGAAGTCAAATGTGGTAACCGATGGCACCGCTATGACTTTGGTGACGACGATAAGGATTGCAATGGATATCGAGACGGGTGCAGAGATAAAGACGGTGATAAGGTGTGTTGTTTCGTCTTCACCCAGGAGATTTGCATAGAGGTACCGGTCTACTTCGGCGCCGTGGCCAATGCCCAGCAGGCCTGGGTCGAGTGCCAAGGAGCCTCAACCTGGCCATGCCATGACCAGGAGCCCGATGGTTGCCAAAAAGAGGACCAAGATGGGGATGAATGGGGGTATTAGCGGAAATTATGGGAAAAATCCTTCCAATCATTAACATAACTTGGTCGGACTGCATAGTATATGGAAAATGAGAGGAGGAATTATATTATGTCATGTCCAGTACCAGTTCCGCTTTGTGACAATTTTGTTGACTACAGCACCATTCTTATCAACGAGAAAAGGATTCTGCCCTTTCAATTCCAACTGGATTCGGATCTATCCGTATTGAATCCCGCACCAGGGGAAAACCAGCGTTTCTGCTACCGGGTCACCGGGGTAGGGAAGCATGGCAGCACTTATGTGGACTTGAGCTATTGGGTCCTGTCCCTGTGCCCCACAATCACCTGGGACCAGATTGTGAACATCTCGGTTATCATCGGCGGTGTTCCGCAAGAGGTCAATGACGATAACGTGGAATTATTCGCACCCCCGGCTAGTGATCCGGGCACCGGGTGTCCCGGCTTGAAGTTCGATTTTGGCATCGCCAAGGTGTTGGGTGCTGAAGGCAGCACCGGCCTGTTCTGTTTTGAACTGACCACCCCATTCCAGGTTGGTCCGGTCAATGTCTGCGTAAAAGGCAGGCAGGTAGACTCATCCGCCTTGGCCATTTGCGGTCCGGTATGCCCCGATACCTGCGATAGGGTTGCTCATCAGTTTATCAATGCATGTGTACCCATCACCGTCACTCCTAACGCCTCGGTGGGACCGACCACTACTACTTGCTGCGGACCAGCTTTGGTTGGCACTGCACCCTGCGGCGGGGTTGAGGGAGGGAGCTGCACCTTCACGATGTCCCAGTTGATCTGTGTTGAAGTTCCGGTCAACTTCAGCGCTACGGCTGCTCCAGGTCAGACGTGGGTAGATTGCGCAGATGCTGATGAAGGTCAATGCGTCTGCCCCACGACTAATGATAGCGATGTAGGCTAGGCAGTCCGCACAGCCTATCAATACCGGATATTCGTTGACGAACCAAGGAGGCCTATTATAGGCCTCCTTGGTCATGGAAGAGATAAAATATCTCATTTTACAGCCAGTTGCACGCATTTACAAGCCTGAAACACAGTAATCACACCCTGTGTTGTTCATTGTGCATATCGCCTTATCCGCCGGGCGCGCAGAAATTTAAAAAAAAAGCTCCTCCAGTCTCAATCTGGAGGAGTTATTTGACTTTATCTAAGTAAGGTGGCGGAGCTAAACTGAATCTAGCAAGAAACTAAAAACCTCACTTTTCCTGTACAGGACCACCAATCGAAGGGTTGGATCCGAATTTTACCTGAACCTGGTTTCATTTGCGAAAGGTACCCGGGTTAACTGAACCAAATATACGTGGTAGGAAACTAAAAACCTGGGGATAACCAACCGAGTTAATTAATCTCTCCGCCACCTTGAGCTCATTATAATCGCTGCTCCCTCCAAATGCAAACAAAAAAATAGTGAAAATATTGGCAGGACGGTAGATTGGTGACCGGTTTGTATTCTTGCCATTAGCTGGTAAAATATAATGAATGGAATCGAAATCCATCCCGGGAGACATAATAATACCAGCGAATGGCAGGTGAAGGTGATTATAGGAAACCGGCTGATAAAACAAATAATGATGTTGATGGCTTTTGCCGCCTTTTTGGCCTGGCTGGTGGTGAATGCCGGCCCGGTTTGGCAGGTCATCACGAGGTTTGTATCCTTTTTTAACGCCCTGCTCATGGGTATCGCTATTGCATTCATATTGAACCGGCCCTGCATGTATATCGACGACCATCTGGGACTCAAGGAAAACAAGCCCGCCCTGAACCGGGGATTGGCAGTGTTGCTGACTTATATGGCGGTTCTGGTGATATTGGCGGTCCTTACCATGTTCGTCGTCCCTCAAATAATCGACAGCATTCAGCAGTTCATCCAGAGGGTCAGTATCTACGCCGCCAACTCCCAGGCATGGATAGATCGTATCACCGGGACGTTGCGCCTGCAAAGCGTCGACGTATCCTCTCTGACCGACCAACTGCTGGGGTCGATCAAGGGATTTACCGATAATCTGTCGGGGATGGTTTCCTCGATAGTCGGGATTACCGCTGGAGTCATCAGTTTCCTGTTCAATCTCTTTGTGGCCTTGATATTTTCTCTCTACCTGCTGGCCGGCAAAGAAAGCATCCTCGAAAACTGCCGCCGGGTGTGCCGCAGCTATCTGCCCTCCGGGTGGTATATCAAGCTGCGCAACGTATACCATGTGACCGTGGATGTGTTCAACAAGTTCGTTTACGGACAATTGACCGAAGCGGTAATAATCGGAGTGTTGTGTTTCATCGGTATGCTGGTCCTGGGCTTCGATTATCCTCTCATGATCAGCACTCTGGTAGGGGTAACCGCCCTGGTACCCATGATCGGCGCTTACATCGGCGGGGCGATTTCATTCCTGCTGCTGGCCCTGATCTCCCCGATCCAGGCTTTATGGTTTATCCTGTTCCTGGTGGTACTGCAGCAATTGGAGGGGAACCTCATCTACCCGCGGGTGGTAGGGGGGAGCCTGGGTCTGCCTGGAATATGGGTGCTGTTGGCCACCATCGTGGGCAGCGGTCTGGCCGGGCCGCTGGGGATACTATTAGGCGTGCCCATTGCTACCGTGCTTTACACCCTTTTGAAAAACGATGTGCACCAGAGGGAGATCCTTGAGGAATTCTAGTGGCGGCATAGAGCAGCGGCCAGTGGACAGACGGGCGGGATATATGGTGATGGAAAACCTGAAGACAATGATCAAAAAAGCTGGTCAGATGATCCTGGCTGCTGACCTCGAGCATGCCGATGTGGAGGTCAAATCGAGCCGGGGAGACCTGCGCACCATATACGATACCGCGGTGGAGGAGTTCCTCCGCCAGGAATTGGGCCGGCTATGGCCGGAAGCCCAGTTCATTGGTGAGGAAAGCGGCCTGCAGAAACGGGAGGCGGAGAGATATTGTTTTATTGTGGATCCGATCGACGGGACCGCCAATTTTGCCTGGGGCTATCATCACAGTGCGGTTTCGATAGCCCTGGCCCGGGGAGAGCGGATCATGGCCGGATTGGTTTACAATCCCTATTTGGATGAGCTATTTCACGCCCGGGCCGGTGAGGGAGCCTATCTTAATGGCCGTCCTATCCGGGTCAGCCAGCGGTCTCTGCAGGATGGCATGGTCTCCTTCGGGACTTCGCCGTATGACAAGACAAAAGCCGCGGCCACCTTTTCCCTGGCCCGGCTCCTTTACGAAAATGCCCTCGATGTGCGCCGCAGCGGGTCGGCGGCCTTGGACCTCTGTTACGTGGCCTGCGGACGCTGCGAGCTTTTTTACGAGATGAGTCTCTATCCTTGGGATTATGCCGCCGGTTCACTGATAATCGCGGAAGCTGGCGGATTGTTGGCCACCATGGAAGGCGGGGAATTACGCTTCAGCGACCGCACCACTCTGGTTGCGGGGGGCCCGCCCGCATTCCATGACTTCTGGGAGCTATACAAATGACCCTGGAACCGGATGTCCCTGATAGACTGTCCCGATCTTAGCGATATCCCCACAACTGACCCGCGGCACCCAATCCTAGATCACCAATGTCCGCCTATCTAGTCGTCTTGGGGCTTACCCAATATCCGTTCCAGCATACGCTTCAAAAGCCCCCTGCTGACCGAACCTTCCTGGGGCGGGGAGTTGTCAGCCGCCGGCGTCTTGATCTCCTGCACCGGTGGTTTGGTTTTGGTTTCCCGCAACGGCGGTGCTGCTTTGGTCTCCTGCACCGGCAGGGGAACGACCTTGGCCTTTTCTGGAACCGGTTGGGGCGGGAGGAGCGGGGTCACCACTCTCAACTGGGCTGGTTTAGCGTCCGGCACCACCTGCAACTGCCGTTCGGAGTCGTTTTTCCTGCGCTGCCGGGGTCGGCGGCTGCGTTTACGCTGGCCTTCCTTGGCAGACTGCGTGGATCTCTCTTTGGCCGGAGCACTTTTACGCCCGTGGGCTTTGACCCACTTGTCGATGGATTCCCGATTCTCCGTAAAAAATTGCTCCGGCGGCATGTCTGCTTCTTCGATAAGACAGCCGATATGCTCCTCGATCTCATACAGGGTCATGATGTCCTCGCTGGTAACCAGGGTCACTGCCCGCCCCCCGTTCCCGGCCCGGCCCGTGCGGCCGATCCGATGGACATAGTTGTCATGTTCATTGGGGACGTCGTAGTTGATCACCAGGCTTAGGTCGTCGATATGGATACCGCGCCCGGCCACGTCGGTAGCCACCAGCAGCGAGAATTTGCCATCCTTGAACTGTTGCAGAGTCTTCAGCCGTTTTACCTGGGGGATGTCGCCGTGCAGAGCTTGGGAATCATAGCCATGGTTGGCCAGGAAGCGCTGCACCCGGTCCACCGTGACCCGCATATTGCAGAAGATCATACAACTTTCGGGCTGTTCCAGCCACAGGATACGGTGCAGGGCTTCATTTTTCTCCCTATCACTGGTCCGGTAATAGGTCTGTTGGATGGTGTCCACCGTCATGGTGGGCGATTCTATCTCGATGGTATCCGGGTGCTTCATATTATCCCGGCAAATCTTTTGGATGTCAGGGGGGATGGTAGCCGAGAAAACCAAGGTGGTCCGGTTCTTGGGGACGGTCCTGATTATCCGCTTGACTTGGTCCATGAACCCCATATCCAGCATCCGGTCGGCTTCATCCAGTACCAGGAAGCGAATATTCTTGGTTTTGAGAGTACCGTGGCTGATATGGTCAAAAACCCGGCCCGGGGTACCGGTTACGATCGTGGTCCCCTTTTGCAGGGCCTCGATTTCCACGTTCATGTTATGTTGGCCATATACGGCGGTAGTCTTATGGGGTAGATGTTTGGCCATCAGTTTGAGGTCGTTATCCACCTGCACGGCCAGCTCGCGGGTCGGGGTTAGGATGAGAGCCAACGGCCCCGGTGCTTTCGCGTCGGTCAACTGCAGGATGGGGACACCGAAAACCGCGGTTTTACCAGTGCCAGTTTTGGCCATGACGATCAGGTCTTCACCGTTGAGGATAGGCGGGATGGCCTTGGTTTGTACCTCAGTGGGGGCTTCGAAACCCATATCCTGGAGCGCCTGTAGTATGGGAGGGGCAATACCGAGATCTTCAAAACTATTTTGCATTCCAATCTTCTTTCCTTACGGTTGATGTTCAGTTAAATCTGTTGCTTATACTGATTATACCAATTATAACAGGGTATAGGTGCTTAAGTACAATTTTGCCGGAGCCAAATTCGGCCCAACCGGGAGATGAACCGACAGATCTCCCTTGAGATGACCGGAAAAATACGCCGGTCATGCAGACATTGGAGCGGGGAAGAGGGCAAATACTATGATATGGTTTATAATCTAAACTAGGGTGGTATGGCTTTTGCCGGTGGGCGGCCTTAAACCAATCGGCTGGACGAACATTCATACACTGGAAATAGTCGATTGGACCGACCTAATTAATCTCTGCAAGGGAGGACGAAATGGTTTATATTAGCGACGATACACTGGACCGGTTGATGAAGGAAGACGTGCCCTATATTGACCTGACCACCCTAGCCCTGGATATCGGCGGGGAGCGGGGCCGGATGAGCTTCCACTGCCGTGAAGAGGCGGTGGTTTGCGGAAGTGAAGAAGCAGAGCGGATCCTGCACAAGTTGAATGTCAAAACCTTATACCGCATGACATCGGGGACCCGGGTCGACCCCAATACGATAGTGCTGGAGGCCGAAGGGTACTCGGCTGACCTGCACAGGGCCTGGAAGGTATGTCAGAATCTCTTCGAGTATTATTCCGGGGTGGCTAGTTCGACGGCTCGTCTGGTGACCCGCGCCCGGGAATTCAATCCGGATATACAAGTCGTCTCTACCCGCAAGGTTATCCCCGGCACCAAGGAATTGGCCATAAAGGCGGTAATAGCGGGGGGGGGGTGGCCGCACCGCTTGGGATTGTCAGAAACAATACTGGTGTTTGAACAACATACCATCTTTACCGGGGGTCTGGATGGTTTCCTGGGCATGGTGGACCGAATGAAGAAGAGCAATCCCGAGAAGAAGATCATCGCTGAAGCCAAGTCTGCCGAAGAAGGACTGCGGTTAGCGGCGGCGGGAGTGGACGGGGTGCAGTTTGACAAGGTGGATGCTGATCTGCTGACAGATGCAGTGAAGGAGATCCGGAGCATCAGTCCCGCTGTGACCATACTGGCGGCTGGCGGCATCAAAGAGGACAATGTGGGCCCCTTTGCCCACACCGGGGTGGATGCGATTGTCACATCCGCCATGTATTATGGCCGGCCGGCGGATTTCGGGGTCAAAATACTTAAGATATAATCAACAATTTACCATGAACAAATTATCGATGGAGGCGATATTCTTATGAAGAAAGTAGTGTTGTTCACCACCCAAACCTGACCCCATTGCCGGCCGGCGAAAGAGTTTCTTTCCCAGCAAAATATCGGCTTCATGGAAAAGGATGTTAACAATGACCCTGAGGCCAATGCAGAATTTACCCGGCGCGGTCTGCGCGGGGTTCCCGCCTTTCTTATCGGCGATGACGTGGTAGTCGGATTGGATAAGGCCCGGATACTGCAGTTGGTGGATCATCGGGTAGTTAAGTGTTCACAGTGCCAAAGCAGACTGCGGGTGCCCACTGACCGCGGTTCGATAAAGGTGACCTGCCCCAAATGTAAAAACGTGTTTGACTGGGCACCATAGAGCTGGGCCCGCCAAGGTCCGGCAGATCAGGGAAACCAGAATTATCGCCGGTGCGGGGTCGGTTAGGATTCGATATCGCGCCGCCGGCGATTGGTGTTGAATTCGCTGGGACCTAATATGCCCCGGCAATGCTGGATGCTGTCTTCGAGGGAGTTGTAGGCCAGTTCCATCTCGAAATTGGCATTGGCGTTCAGGGACCCGGCGGGCATGTTCTCCATCTTCCGTCGGGAGTCATGACGTGGGGCGGCTGAGGTTTATATATCATTAAGGGTGTTTATTAGCACCGGAATATTGCTTTGGGCAGTAGTTCTATCTTCTAATTATCCATATTCGTCATATACCCAAGCCCAGAGGCTCCCGCCATTATCGTAACTGAAAGCTACTTTCTCGCCTTGTCCGTAACTGACTGTGGTCAGGGGTTTAGATTTGTCATAGATGTAATTTATAGATCTAATTATACTCAAGGCTGCCTCTATGGCCGGGGTGATATCACTATATCACTAGATATCACTATAGGTTAGCAAAACCTCGGAGGGAAGAAAACTTTCCACAAAAAAAGCACCGGCCAGTTTAACAGGTGCTGCGTTATCGATAAAATGGTACGCCCGAGAGGAATCGAACCTCCGCACCCGGCTCCGGAGGCCGGTGCTCTATCCACTGAGCTACGGGCGCACATTTGCTTGATGATTATATCACTAATTGGCGGGAGAGGTCAAAGCAAACCGGCCATATTCCAGTATTGATATTGGAAATAGACATAAAGAGCCAATCCTCGGTACAAGAATCCTTGCCGAAAGGATTGCCGGAACATGATCAAACTGGGAAGATCTTTGTCTATCAGATTACAGGTATTTATCATCATGAGCATCCCAAATCGCACCATCACCGGTAACATATCGCTTATTATTCCTTGGCTTGCTTTAAAAAAACAATAACCCCAATCCATCCCTGATTTTTCAGCGACTTTTCAGGTCTTTTTCAGGTAGGATATGGATAATGGGTCATAGACTATTAATAGTAATTACATAATGTAGTGCAGACCGAACCAGGAAATTATTTATTGGAGTGATGAATTGTATGTCAGATATCCCGATCAAAGGAAACGATCAACCCATTCTAATCGAAAATGCTGAAATACCCAGCGGGGAAGAGCATGTGAGCCTGGATGCTCAGCATGTCAAACAAGCCCTGGTTGACCAGCGGGTCCAGGGTATGTCCAAGGGTAAAAAAATCATCCTGCTGCTGGCAGCCATTTTGGTGATAGGAGCGGCGGCTTATGGTATCCAGAAGTGGACCGGCACCGATAATCAGGTTAGCTATGCTACCGCTATTGTTTCTCAAGGCACAGTTACCAATTCAATTGAAGCCACTGGCACGTTGGAAGCAGTTCGCACCTCTGATATGGGTTTCAAGAACGACGACATTATTACTGTACTCAATGTGCAGCCCGGCGACCATGTAACCGCGGGCCAGGTGTTGGCCCAGCAGGATCCGGCCTCCCTCAGCAATGCTCTGCAGCAGGCCCAAAACACCGTCGATCAGGATAGCATAAGTTTGAAGAGCAGCCAAATGAGCTTGGAAACCGCCCGCAAGGAATTGGAACGTCAACAGCAGCTATTCGACGCCAGCGCCATCTCTCAGACTGAGCTGGAAACCGCCCGGAACTCCTATGCCAAAGCCGAACTGGATCTCCAGTTGGCCGAGGCCAAATTGGACAACGACCGCGCCAAACTGGTGCAAGCCCAGGAGGATATGGCGGAAGCCACCATCGTTGCTCCGTTTGACGGGTTGATCGGGGCGGTGAATGGTCAGGTAGGTTCCATAAACGGCATCAATTCATCCTCCAGCACCTTGCTGACGGTTATGAGTGATGAATTGCAGATGATTGCCCTGGTTAACGAAGCCGATATCGGAGAGGTAGAGGTGGGGCAGGCGGTTGAATTCAGCAGCAGTTCCTTCGGCGCCAAGGTATTCAATGGAGAGGTCTTGCGTATTACTCCTCAAGCTCAAACCGTGAGCAATGTGCAATACTATCCGGTCTTGATCTCATGCGAAGACCCCGAAGGGGTTCTGTTGTCGGGGATGTCTGTTTCGGCCCTGATCATAGTGGACCGGGAAGAGAATGCCTTAACAGTGCCGATGATGGCTATCTCCTATGCTCAAACCTTTCTCCGCGGCAATCCAGCCTCTGTGGTGCCATCCGGAGCACAAGCGGTAGTGGTCATGGAAAACCAGCAACCGGTTGTCAAGGCCGTTGAATTGGGAATTAGCGACGGAACCAACTATGCAGTTGTAAACGGGCTCAATTCTGGTGATACGGTTGTCATCGGCACCGGTTCAACATCCCAGTCTGCATCTGAATCTGAAACTTTTACTACCCCAACCAACAATCGAGGTCAGGGTGGTATGCCCGGGGGCGGCATGAGCCCTCCTCCGGGCGGATTTTAAGTACAGGGGAGATATAATCATGGCTGAAAACCTTATCAAGCTCAGGGACATAGACAAGACCTATTATGGAGCTGCCACTCCGGTCCATGCTTTGCGTTCGGTATCCCTGGATATCGATAAAGGAGAGATGGTGGCTATTATGGGGCCCTCCGGCTCCGGTAAATCCACCCTTATGAATATGCTGGGCTGCCTGGACAAACCAGATACGGGCGAGTACCTTTTTGCCGGGCAGGACGTGATGAACCTGGACCGGGATCAACTGGCCCATATGCGCAGCATATTTATCGGTTTCGTCTTCCAGAACTTCAACCTGATCGGTCGAGCCACGGCTATGGAAAATGTATGTTTGCCTTTGATATATGCCGGCATAAAATCGTCAAGAGAGAGGGAGAAGCGGGGCCGTCAGATGCTCAGTATGATGGGTCTGGCCGGGAGAGAGCAGCACCTGCCCAAACAACTATCCGGAGGTCAGCAACAAAGGGTGGCCATAGCCCGGGCCCTGGTCAACGACCCGGGATTGGTGCTGGCTGACGAACCGACCGGGGCCCTTGACACCAGAACATCAGAGGAGATAATGCTCCTGCTGAAAAAACTAAATCAGGAACGAGGACTGACGGTAGTAATCATAACCCACGAACCTGAGGTCGGAAATCATTGCCAACGGATCGTCCAGCTGACTGATGGACAGATAGTCATGGACCAATCATTGGTCATGGACATGGCTATAGCCAGTGGAATGCATTAAATAAGAACGATTGGCGGGAAAATTTATGGATTTGACATCAAGCCTTAAGATGGCAACACAGAGTCTACTGGCCAACAAGATGCGCTCTTTCTTAACCATGCTGGGGGTGATTATTGGGGTCGGGGCAGTTATCATAATGGTAGCGCTGGGCCAGGGAACAGCCGCCGGGATCACCGATAGTATATCCAGCATGGGCGCCAATCTTCTCACCGTTTCTGCCGGCGGTGGTTTTGGTCCTGTCCGGGGGGCAACTACCGCTCAGCTTACCAACGCCGATGCCGAAGCCATCAAAAGCCTCCCCCTGGTAAAAAACGTTGCGGCCGAGTCGAGTACCTCTGCTACAATCTCCTATGGAAGCGCTACCTGGTCTACTACAGTGGATGGAACCTGGCCGGAATTGATGAGCATCAAGGAGCAGGACACGGTGCAGGGCTCGTTTTTTACCGCCGAAGACAACAGCAAGTCAAACCCGGTGGCGGTGCTGGGCGGAACCGTGGTTGAAAATCTGCTGCCGGGAGTGGCAACTCCAGTGGGGGAGACTATCAAGATCAATGGAATTTCCTTTACGATCATCGGGATCCTTGAGAACAAGGGCAGCTCCATGGGCAATGACCAAGATGATATTATCTATATACCGCTGAACACCTTGCAGCAGCGTATGATTGGAGGCGGAAGTGTTCGCTCCATCAGCGTGCAGGCCGCTAGCGCTGAAAACTTGAATCCATTAAAAGAGTATCTAACCACCCTGCTGCGCCAGCGACATCGACTGGCCGAGACGGCGGATAACGATTTTCGCATCCAGGACACCACCGAGTTGCTGGCCACAATTGAGGATACTACCGCTATGATGTCTTTCCTGCTGGGTGGTATAGCGGCGGTTTCATTATTGGTCGGGGGGATCGGGATCATGAATATTATGCTGGTGTCGGTAACGGAGCGGACCCGGGAGATAGGTATCCGCATGGCCATTGGCGCTACTGGCAGAGCCATCCGTACCCAGTTCTTGATCGAATCATTGGTGTTATGTCTGATCGGCGGGATTATGGGGATCCTTCTGGGATGGGCCGGAGGCCTGGCGATCACCAGCCTTACCGATCTGAACATGAAGATAGCGCCCTGGTTGGTGCTCCTATCCTTGGGGTTCGCTACCGCCATCGGATTGTTCTTTGGTTATTATCCCGCCAACAAGGCCGCCCGGATGAATCCCATCGACGCCCTGCGTTTCGAGTAGCGTTCCAAGGGTTTACAGTTCCGCCCAACAGTGGCTATTATAAGAACAGGGATCGGAAAACGAGGTAAGATTATGCAGCCATCAAAAGGGATCCGAATTCTGGCCGTCGATGACGAACCCCATATATTGCAGTTCCTGGAATTGGGACTCAAGAATGAAGGTTATGAGGTCCGCTGTGCCGAACATGGTCTGGCGGCTATCACCGCTATGGAGGATTTTAAGCCCCAGGTGGTGATCCTGGATGTCATGATGCCCGGCATGGATGGATTCGAAGTGGTCCGCCAGCTCAAGAAGATGGATAATGTGGCGGTGATCATGCTGACGGCCCGGGATGAGGTCGACGATCGGGTGAAAGGCCTCTCGATAGGGGCCGACGACTATATGGTCAAGCCGTTCAGTTTCGAGGAATTGCTGGCCCGGATTAATGCCCGCCTCCGCAACCAGTTTCCCCATCTGTTCGGGGAAGTAATCTTGGGTCCCTTTAGTATCGATGACCGCCGCCGGGAGATAAAGCTGGACGATCGCATCCTGGAATTATCGCCGACCGAGTATGAACTGCTCAAATACATGGTATTGAATCATGGTTTGGTGCTGAGTAAAAAGCTTATTTTGGACAAGGTATGGGGCTACGATTTCGGCGGGGAAGACAACATTGTGGAAGTCTACGTGCGTTCTCTGCGCGAAAAGTTGAATGATAAAGACCATCGCCTCATCCGCACCCTGCGTGGCTCAGGCTATCGGGTGGATATATGAAAACAGCTGACACGAATAAACCCGTCTCCGCAAGACGGGGATTCAATTCCCTGAAATTTCAGCTGTTGTCGCGTTCACTGATAATTTTGGCGGTGCTGCTATTCTTTATAGGCAATATCCAGTATATTTTCATGCGGGAGAACACCTACATAAACATGGCGGTCAGGCTGCAAGGTCAGGTTCACAGCATAACCCCCGCGACATGGGCAACACTGTTGACCGGTGCTGCCCCTGAGACTGAGAAAGAACCCAGACCGTCGGTCATTTTCATGCCGGGAACCAGCTTGGCTTTAATCGACGAAGAGGGTAATTATACCCTGCTCATCAGCGATCACGGATTCCAGACCCCGTCTCTGACCTCGGAACAAAGAAAGCAGTTATCGGACCGGCGCAGCCGCCAGTTCTATTTACTCGATAACACCGGAGCCGAAGAGCAACTGGTAGTGACCGCTGCAGTGGCCGACGAATCCGGTCAGCCTTTGGGCACCGCCGTAATCAGCACCCGTACCGCACCTCTTAAAGAACTGCTCCTGCGCCATATGCTGGTATTCATGGCTCTGGCCCTGGTGGCGTTGTTAATAGGTTTGCTGGCGTTCCTGCCGGTACTGCGGAGGACTCTGGTTCCTTTGTCCAACATGGTGGATACGGCCGCCCAGATCGACGCCGGCAACCTGGACCGGCGTTTTCTCATCAAC
>JAAYJY010000213.1 GCA_012522705.1 Syntrophomonadaceae bacterium
AGGACAACCCTAGATGCCGACCGAAAAAGGCCTTTTTTCTGAATTGATCGATGCCCACTGCCAGGATCCGGACAAGCCCGCTCTAATCATGTACAGCGGCGAGATCCTGACTTACGGTGAACTGATCCGGCTGCGCGGGCAGATCCAGACTACCCTGATGGATTGGGTCCGGCCCTGGGAGAGGGCGGCCCACATCACCCGCGACGGGCGGCTCTGCATGCCCCTGCTGCTGGGGGTCATGGAGACCGCCATCTGCGCACCCCTGGACCCCGCCCTGAACAATGGGCAATACCGCAGCCAGCTGGAATTGCTCCGCATCGATTGGGTCTTGTGTGACAGAGATCTGGATGCCGTCATCGAATCCGCCCTTGATTTGGGCCTGGGTATCATCACCCTGCCGGGCGGGCCAGTCCCGGCCCCAGAGACATCTGACCTCCATCTCCAGCGGGAGCCGGATGCGGCCCGGCGGCGGGAGCAGGGTGATAGCAGGCCCGCCTTCGTCTTCACCACCTCCGGGACCACCAGCCAGCCCAAAGTGGTGCCCATGCTGTATGCCGGCCTGGCCAGGGCGATCGAGGTGGAGGCCGATTTTTATGATTACACTGCGGAATCGGTTCAGTTGGTAGCGGTACAATTGTTCCGCAACCCGGCCATCCAGGTTATTCTCAAGGTCCTCATAAGAAATGGCTCTATCGTATATACCGATGGCGTGAATCCCAAACGGATAGCCGATTGTCTGCAGCGTTTCCCCATCACCCACATGAATCTGCAACCCGCCGGTATGTTCGCCCTGCTGCGGTACTGCCAGCAGAGTTCTTATGTCTACCCGCACCAGCATAATATGTACCTTATCGTGGTCGGCGCTCCCCTGCCCGTCCAGGTGCGGGAGGAAATCCAACAGCTCTTCCACGCCAATCTGATCGATCATTACGGGATGACTGAAGTGGGCTTGATAACCAGCCCCCATAAAGCTCCCAAGGGTTATAAACCGGGCTCGGTAGGCTGTCCCTTCTTCAAACAGATCCGTCTGGAGGAAGGCGAGGTGCTGGTGAAGGATTTTGGCATGTTTGCCGGCTATGACGACCCGGAGGTTAACCGGGACAGCTTCCTGGATGATTGGTTCCGGACCGGTGATATGGCCAGTATCGATGAGGACGGTTACCTATTTCTCCAGGGCCGGGTAAGGGAGATGATCAATCGCGGCGGGGAAAAGATCTCGCCCTATGAAGTCGAGGCCGCCCTGTTGGAATCAGCCCCCATCAAGGAAGCAGTTGCCTTTCCCTATCCCAACAAACAGGGTTCGGACGACGTCGGGGTGGTGGTCGTCCCCCATCCCGGGGCAACGGTGGATTTAAGGGAAATAAGGTCCGCCCTGAGAAGCCGGATCAAACCTTATAAGCTTCCCGCCCTTCTCTACAGTGTGGCCGAGATACCCACCAGCTCAGCCCACAAGGTGCAGCGCAACCTGCTCTGCCAGCAGCTGCAGGCACTGGGTCTGACCCCTCAGACCCTGAAGAATGAACCCCGGGATGAGGAGGAGGATTTGACCCCTACCCAGGCTGTCCTGCGGGAACTGTGGCAGTATATCCTGGATCAGCCCTATATCGGCCTGGATGACGATTTCTTCGATCTGGGCGGGGATTCACTCAGTGCGGCCGAACTCCTGTCCGCCATAGAGACCCGTCTGGATTGTGTCTTGCCGGTAAACGATTTCTTCCGGCAGTCCACTGTCCGGGAACTGGCCCAGTTGGTGGACGCCACCCCCCGAACCGGGCTTTACCGGCATTTGGCACCTATCCGCCCGCAAGGCGGCAAGATCCCTGTGTTTCTGGTCCATGACGTACATGGCGATGTCGTTACCTATCACCACCTGGCCGCTCACATCGATCCAGAACGACCGGTATACGGGCTCAATCTCAATTTTGCCCGGGAAGCCTGGAATACCGCCGCCACCCTGGCCGATATCGCAGCGGTCTACGCGGAGGAAGTGCGGCGTCTGGCGCCAGCCGGTCCGTACTATCTGGGCGGGTTGAGCATCGGGGGGGCCATAGCCCTGGAGATGGCGCGTATCCTTGAGCAGCAGGCTCAAGCGGCAGTAGTGGTCATGCTGGACACCTATTCGCAGTCTTATGTCCATAAGAGCCGGAAATCTAGCGCCCACCTGCGCAGCCTGCTCCGCTACAGTATCAAGACCATCCGCCAGACGCCGGCCGCCGAGGTCCCCCGCCTGGTACACAGTAAACTGGCCCCGGCCCGCAATGTGCTTATGAATGTGCTGCAAACCCCGTCCTTTGACCAACAACCGCAAAAACTGGATGTGGAACTCAACGACCCGACCCTTCCGGAACTCCAAAGGAACAAAATGCTGCTCAGCCATCTTAACCAGACCTATCAGCCCCAATACTATAACGGACAGGTATACTATTTCGAGGCGGCCCGCCGTTCCGACCAGCGGGATTACTGGCGCTCCCGGGTCCGGGAATTCGTGGTGATCCCCAAAGACTGTAACCATACCGATTTCGTGGAACCAGAATACGCTGGGGATACCGCCCGGGACATCAACGCCATCCTGGCCCGGCACGACGCGGAAGCCTATCACAACTCCGCCCGGATAGGGGGAGAGCAGCGATGAATCCAGGCGCGATAGACTATAAGAAGTGGCCGCGGGATTGGCCGGGCTGGTCCTGGCCATCGTGATCGCCCGCTCCACTCCCCCCGAGCCCCTTAATCTCAATTCCATGATATTTCTGGGCACCTTTGCCTGCGCGGTGCTGTGGTGGCTGGTGGAATTGATACCGGACTATGCCACCTGTCTGCTGATGTGTGCTTCCTGGGCAGTCCTGAAGGTGGTGCCTTTCAGCACCGCTTTTGCCGCATTTGGCGGGGAGACCTTCTGGTTGCTGGTGGGGGCGCTGGGTATAGGATTGGGGGTGGCGGAGTCCGGCCTGTTGGACCGTATGGCCCTTAAAATAATGAGCCTGTTTCCGGTCGGTTTCAGAGGTATGACCAGCGCCATGTATGCAGTGGGCATGGTGATTAACCCGCTGATCCCCAGTGTTACGGCCAAGGTTTCCATCACCGCCCCCTTTGCCAAAGCCATCGGTGACAAAATGGGATTTGCCGATGAAAGCGAAGGCATGGGAGGACTCTTCGCGGCCATGTTCATGTCCGCCGGAGTCCTCTATCCCATTTTCCTCAGTGCTTCACTGTTCAATTACGTCCTGGTGGGATTGATGCCCAAAGAAGTGGCTCCGGGGATCACCTGGATGTCGTGGCTGGGGGTAAGCTGGGTGTGGGGGTTGGTGGTCATAGGGCTGGGTTATATGGCGGTGCAGACCCTGTACAGACCCAAGGAGACCCGGACCATGGACCCCGGGTTCGTCACTGCCGAGCTGGCCAAATTGGGTGGACTGAGCCGCAAAGAGAAGATCGTGGCGGTCATACTGGCAGCGGCGCTGGGCATGTGGATCACGGAGCGCCTGCACGGCATTTCCGCGGCCCAGGTGGCGGTCATCGCGCTGGTATTGATGCTGGCCGCCAACATATTCGATCGGGCCGCCTTCCGGTCCAAAATAGGCTGGGATTCCATCTGCTTTATCGGCGGCATCCTCAACCTGGCGGCTCTCTTCCCGATCCTCAAGATCGACCGCTGGATCGGCACCGCGATAGGTCCCTATCTGCAGCCCCTGATGAGCAACATCTACCTGTTCATCGTGGTCCTATGCCTGCTGCTGTTAGCGATCCGTTTCATACTGGTATCCCAGGCCGCTTCCTTGACCTTGTTCATCGTCCTGCTGGCGCCCCTGGCCACCGCCTTGCATATCCACCCTCTGATCCCGGCCTTCGTGGTGCTGACTTCCATAAACCTCTGGAATGCACCCTATCAGAATACCACCTTTTTGGCCGCCTTCTATGCCAGCGGAGGAATGGTCCGGCATTCCCAGACCATCAAAATGTCGCTGGCCTATGCCGCCATCAACATCCTGGCTTTGCTGGCATCGGTGCCTCTGTGGAGGATGATGGGCATGCTGCCCTGATAAATACGACCCGGCTGGATCGAGTGTGATCACCCAAACCCCAAAAACAATACCCGCCCTAAAGGCGGGTATTCATGTTCTATCATCTGCAGGTTATTACTATCTGCGACCATCTCTTTCTTGATCATTGATAGGGCCTTGCTTATTTACTGTTGGCTGTGATTTCAGTTTCCTCGGAAATTCTGCCACCAAACCGTATCCACCTATGATCAGTTGGTGAACCACTGGGTGACGTAGAGGTCTTTCCCCTGCTGATAGAAGCCCAGCCCTACCTTGCGGTAGGAATCATCCAGGATGTTGTCACGGTGGCCGGGTGAATTCATGAAAGCGGTGTGGGCCGCTGAAACGGTGCGGTTGCGGGCAATGTTTTCAGCCGCCGCCCGGTAGGTGATGCCCAAGCTCTTCATCATCTGAAAGGGGCTCCCGTAAGTGGGCGAGGTATGGCTGAAATACTGGTTGATGCCCATGTCTTTGGATTTGAGATAGGCCCCGTTGGAAAGACGACTGTCCAGAACCAGGGCGGCCAGACCTTGCTGGGCCCGCTCGGCATTTATCAGGTTGAGCATCTCTCTGGCCATGGCCGGGGAGTTTTTGGCCTCGGTTCCGCGGCTGGGGGCGGGAGTCGCCGGGGCTGGGGTTTTGACTGCCGTCGACCCTGACCGGCTCACATTGGCATCGGGCTGCTTCTGGGAATTCGGGGCCGGTTGCGGAGCTGGTTTGGGTTCCGGCTGGGGAGCCGGGGCAACATCCGGGGTCACTATCGGTGCGGCTGGCGCCGGCGCAGCTTCGGGGGCTGAAACCGGTGGGGCCGAGGTGTTTTCGGTAACGGCTACCGTGACGGGATCAGAAACCGGGGCGGGACTAAAAACGGGGAGAGTATTTACACAGATGAATCCTAGCCAGACCGCCATTCCGACGGTGATTAGTCTTTTTACCATCTTGTCCTCCTGATTGGCATATTTTTCTGGTTGTTCCTTGTAATAGTAGCATTAATCGACCAGCTCGCCAACCGTTTTTCATCCTGACTCGATTCAGCCCGAAAAAACCTATTTTTAGCCGAACCGATACCAGGCCATCATGTACCGCCGGCGCCTATACAACTGGCGCGCTGGCGCTGCTTCCGGAGCTGGAACCGATTGGGCCGGTGTATTCTCGATGACGGTTGCCGGCACGGGAGCAGAAACCGGGGCGGGATTGAATGCGGGAAAACTTATCCGGCAATATCTTCTCCCTTTAGTCCAAGCCGGCCCGCAATTTGACCCGCTGCCAGGATTGCCGGGATCCGGCCCGGACCTCGGCTTCGTTTATGGTCAAGGTCCGCTCCTCCTGCATCAGCACCTGGCCGTCCACCATGGTGCAATAGACATCGGCGGCCTGGGCCTGGTAGACCAGCTGGGCGTATACACTGGCGGCCCGGTCGGGCCAGGTATGCCAGCGGCGCAAATCGACCAGGACTATGTCGGCCTTCTTGCCCGCCTCCAGGCTGCCGATCTCCTGCTCCAGCCCCATGGCCCGGGCTCCATTCAGGGTGGCCATCTCGAACACCTGGCGGGCCGGCATGGCGGCAGGCCCGCAGCGCGGTTTGTGCAGCAGGGCGGCCAGGCGCATCTCCATGAACATATTCAGGTTGTTGTTGCAGGGGGCTCCGTCAGCCCCGAGACTAACCCTGGCGCCCTGGCTCAAGAGTTCGGGGATGGGAGCGATGCCGGAGGCCAGCTTGAGGTTGCTGGAAGGACAGTGGGCCACGTTGACCCCCCGCGCCGCCAGGATCCCCCTCTCCTCATCATCGATATGGATGCAATGGGCCAGGATCAGGCCCGGGCTGCAATAGCCCAGATGGTCCAGGTAGATAATATTGCGTTGGCCCCGCTGCTCTTCCACCAACAATGTTTCCGAGTAGTTTTCCGAGGCGTGGGTATGGATGGGTACCCCGTATTGCTCGGCCAGAGCGGCTGCCCCCAGCAGCAGCTCTTCACTGCAGGAGGGCACAAAGCGGGGGCAGAAGGCATAATGCAGCCGTCCCCCGGCCGCCCCGTCCCATCTTTGGAGCAGCTCCAGGCTCTCCGCCAAAGATGCTTCGGTCTCTTCATGGAGGGGTGAATCAGGCTGCAGGCGGTTGTCGATCATGCATTTGCCGCCCAGGTAGCGGAGGCCCGCCTCTTCTACCGCTCTGAATATGGAATCGGTGTGGTTTAAGGTGCCCATATCGATTATGGAGGTGGTTCCTCCCCGCAGCAATTCCCCGCAGCCCAGCAGGGCCGAATAATAGAGGGACTCCTCGTCATGAGCCGCTTCCAGCGGCATTATACGCTGGTTGAGCCAGGCCAAGAGCTCCAGGTCATCGCCCATGCCCCGGAAAAGAGTCTGGCACAGGTGGGTGTGGGCCTGGATGAGTCCCGGGATGACCAGCATACCACGAGCGTCGATGATCTGATCCTCGTCCCCCCCGGCCCAGGCGCCTACCGCGGCGATGCGGTCCCCGACCACCGCCAGGTCACCCTCCAGCACCTCCCGCTGGGGGTTCATGGTGACGATGGTTCCGCCCCTTATCACAATAGCCATTGAACGCCCTCCTCCCCCAGCTCCTCCCTGTTCTCCGGGAGCCGGGATAATCTTCATGCCATTCCGGGAATAGCCAAGCGGATTGGGCCATTTCCGGTTGAAATAATGGATCCATCAGTATATAATACTTTTTGTATCATTTAAAAATGCGGATGTGGTGGAACTGGCAGACACGCTGGATTTAGGTTCCAGTGGGTAATTCCGTGGGGGTTCGAGTCCCTTCATCCGCACCATGGAATCTAAAAGAGGGTCATATGGACCCTCTTTTTTCATGCTCTCTTCCCGCCCCCGGCGGCCTTAGCTGGCAAAGGAACTGGCCACCAGTTTGCGGGTGTATTCGTCCACCGGGGAATGAAATACCTGCTCGGCGGTGCCGGTCTCCACAATGCTGCCCCGGTTCATCACGATGATGCGGTCGGCCATATAATTAACCACCCCGATATCGTGGGATATGAATATATAGGCGATTTCATGGGTCTGCTGCAGTTCCTTGAGCAGATTCAATATCTGGGCCTGCACCGAAACGTCCAGGGCCGATACTGGTTCATCGCAGATGATTATCTTGGGGCGCACGATCAAGGCCCGGGCAATGGCCACCCGCTGGCATTGGCCGCCGCTCAGTTCCGAAGGGTATTTGTCGGCGGTCTCCTCCTCCAGTCCCACCTGTTCAATCATATCCTGGACCAACTGCGC
>JAAYJY010000214.1 GCA_012522705.1 Syntrophomonadaceae bacterium
GTTTATCAGAGTTGAAAATCTGAGGAAAAGCTATGGTGCGGGCGAAAGCAAAAATGAAGTATTGAGAGGAACAAATCTTACCCTCGGAAAAGGACAAATTGGGGTTATACTTGGTCCATCAGGATCGGGATAATCGACCTTGATGAATAGTATCCGTGGTGTTGACCGCGACGACAGCGGCAGTGTTTATGTGAACGGTCAGGAAATCACGGCCTGTGATGACGATGAACTCACCGAATACCGCAGAAATTCAGTGGGGTTTATCTTTCAGTTCTATAATCTTGTTCCCAATCTCACTGTGGCGGAAAATATTGAAATCATTGCAAACATATCCAAATCCCCACTGGATATAGATACGGTGTTAGCAGCGGTTGACTTGGAAGCGAAGAAGAGGAGCTTTCCGAGACAGCTTTCCGGGGGTGAGCAGCAGCGCGTTGCTATCGCCCGCGCAATTATAAAGAATCCCGTTCTTCTATTATGTGATGAGCCAACCGGGGCATTGGATTATGAGACATCCCATGGCGTACTTTCTCTTTTGCAAAAAATAAACCATGATTCTGGAACAACGATCCTGATGATCACCCACAACACTGCAATCGGTGCTATGGCAAATGTGGTTTATAAACTGCGCGGCGGGGAGATCGTGGCAACCAGCCGGAATGATGAAACAGTCGCGGCGGAAAGGATCGAATGGTAATGGTACTGTTTAAGAAAGCCATACGGTCCATGTTGGAGCATCAAGCACGGTATATCGGCGCGATACTTTTACTTATCATCAGCAGCACCATGTTTGTCATGCTGAATAATGCCTCAACCAATTTGGGAAATGCGTTCACGAGTTTTTCCGAGCAAAATGTTCTGTCTGATGCGGAGTTTGCTATCGATAGCGAAATTGACCTGGCTGCGGCCGAAGAGAGATTTGGGGCCAAGGTTGAGCTTGGCGGTACGGCGGATTGTGAGATAAGGCCCGGTCAAACCCTGCGGATATTTTCTATGATGAACAAGGTCAATGAATTGATATTGGACAGCAATACCCTGATTATGGTAACAGGTTATTTGCTGGGCATCCCCGCTCTACTGGGAACTGTGGGTGTGTTCTACCAATCCCTGACCGAAAGTCTGCAGCTCATTCTACCGGTCAAGCTTAATGTCTGGTATATGATATTGGGCTTTTTCATTGTGATGACAACCTATGAAATTGCCAAGCTGCTGTGCCGAAAAAAGGTGGCTCGCATCCCCATGAGCGAAGCTTTGAAGGCGGGAAATGAGTAGATGGAGATTTTATTCCGCAACTTATAAAGGCCATTGGTTAACTCGAGCCACCTGGTTCGAACACATCCTGATGCAAGACGGCGGGCATCAACAGCGACAGCAAGACCGCCAGGAAGCAGATGACAACAAAGCCAATGAACAACCCGTGCAGCGAGCTGGTCAGCGCCAATTGTATCTTCTCCGCGGGGAGCGTGCCATAGGGTGAAGTTGACTGGTATAAACTAGCCGGGTTTACGCCTTCCATTCCCAGCCGCTCAAAATAGCGGGTGATGCCATGGTTGAAGACGCTACCGAAAATACTGATGCCGATGGTCTGCCCCAGGGTCCGCAACAGGGAATTGGCTGCCACCGCGCTGCCCCGGCGCCCATAATCCACCGAATCCTGAATGATTATGGTCAGGGTGTTGCTTACCCCGCCAAAGCCCAGGCCTATTATAAATCCATAAATCAACACCAGCACTATCGGGGAATCTACCTTCAGGGTCAGTAATAAGGCAACGCTGATCAGGACCACGATATTGGCCCCCAGGGTAACCGCTTTGGGGCCGTATTGCGTCAGCAGCCTCCCCAACAGCAGCGAAACCATAAGCCAGGAAACCGACATGGGTATCATGGCCAGCCCCGCCAGGGTGGGGCGGTAGCCCAGGACGTTCTGCAGGTAAAGGGGGATATAGACGTCGTAGCCCATCAGCACCGCAAATACCAGGAAAGAGATCAAGTTGACAATGACGCTGGTCTTGGTGAAGATTTCAAAGGGGACAATGGGTTCCGGGGCCGTCCTCTCGATCCGGTAGAATGCCATGAGGAGCAGCAGCGTCGCGGTCAATGTCAGGACAGTCCTCCATGTAAACCACGAGCCCCCATCTTGATTGAACAGGAATATGCTCATAAACAGGATGACAGCCAGGGATAATACCACGGTGCCGCCATAATCGATGCTGGGTCTTCTCTTCTGAAAGCTTTCCTGCAATGCTGTCTGCAAAAGTAACACCGAGACGATCCCAAAGGGGATGTTGATAAAAAATATCCAGTGCCAGGAAAGCACGTCGATGATGAATCCGCCCAGGAAAGGCCCCGCCAGGCTGGCGATACCCCAAACCAGACTGAGTGCTCCCTGTATCGCCGGCCTTTCTTCGGTAGCGAACACATCGCCGATGATGGTGTAGGAAACCGTAAAGATAGAACCTGCCCCCAGTCCCTGAAGACCGCGGAAGGCGATCAGCATAAGCATATTCTGAGACAGCCCGCACAGGAAGCTTCCCGTCAAAAAGATCATTATCCCTGCCGAGAGCACCTTTTTTCGCCCGAAGAGATCAGCCAGCTTGCCGTAAATCGGGGTGGATATGGCCGCCGCCAACAGATATACCGAAAAGACCAGGCTTATCATGGCGAAACCGCTCAAATCCTTGACAATGGTAGGCGTGGCCAATATAACGATGGTCCCCTCCACCGCTGCCAGGAAGGTGGACAGGACCAGGGAAATGATCAAAGGCCTTTTTTTAAGTTCCAAAGCTGTCCGACGGCATTTTGCCTGGCTTCATTTTGGCTATCCGGCTTTTGGCATCCTCGAAAAGCCTTTGTTGTCGCTCGTTCTCGATTTCCAGAGGCGGGACCTCATTGGGACGGCCATTCCTGTCCAAAGAAACCATGAAGAAATAACCCTCCGAAACGTATTTGACCGTGCCTTGCGCCAGGTTCTCGGCCTTGACACTAGTGACGGGCGGCAGCAATGCCTGCCGCCGAATCCATCAATTTCATCACTTCCCCGCCGTGCATGTTGCCGGCCACATTAGCATGGTAGGGCAAAACCAATTCGGTCATGGTGACGGCGGTAGATGAACTGGTCTTGGGAGTCATGCCCATATTGTCATCTCCTAATCGTTAAATTCCCGCATATTGAAATCAGTATAACATGAATATTTTCGCAGCGGAACGCGTCGTAGGATCAGGGGTTGGTTTTGCCTAAGGAGGTTATCGATCGGCTTTTTTTGCAATGATCTGGTGCAAATGATTGAGGGGCCTGAGGGGATGCGGGTGATACCTTATGATCCCGAATTTGCCGAATGAGCGAAGGCATTCTATGTTTTCATCGCCTGTTTATTCAACGGTATGGATGCGCCCTCGACTAAGGGACGAGGCTTTAAGGGTGTCGGCCCCGGCACAGGCCCAAGGTCTGACTTTTGAACAATTCTTCATTAACAGTATGATAGTAGATGCTGTTATCCGTAAAAAGCCTTTAGTTGTCTCCCGCCAGGCATCGATGAATCCTGCTGCTTCCTCAAGATCCTCCTCCAGGGACCGGCTCAATCTCTCCGACATCCGGGCACCGAGATGCTTGGAGTGCCTGGCCTCGGTACGAAAAAGGCAGTCCCAGTGTATCGCCAGCCAAACGCTGCCCAACATGCCCATGTGAAGTATACCGGGCGCGATCATTTTCTCCAGTATACACAGGCAATTTTGGAAGTTGTCCTATCCTTGACCATGCCGTTTTCCGCCTGG
This sequence comes from Syntrophomonadaceae bacterium, assembly GCA_012522705.1. Lineage (GTDB taxonomy): Bacteria > Bacillota > Syntrophomonadia > Syntrophomonadales > Syntrophomonadaceae > PHAA01. Next base: position 3,772 of record JAAYJY010000214.1, read on the forward strand.
CTGTGTAGGTGTTCCAGGATCGCCGTCGTCTGGGCTGGAGTCAGATCCTCCCGCCCCCCCAATCGGTCCAGGTAATGCCGGTTCGCTTCGTCCAGGGTCCGGATCCTCTCCCTCACGGTATCGAAATAGGCGATCTCCGGATACATCTTATAATGCCAGAGAATGTTGAAGCTGCAATAGAGCCCGATATTGCCCAACTCATCAACGGTCTGGCGGTGCAATATGTCCCTTTTGATCACGCCGATGATAGAGTCAGTTTGCTTCATAAAATGACAGAGCAGGCCGCACTCACTGCTGGCCTCCAGGATTTTATCCAGGCCCTCCTTGCTATCCAGGGCTGGGGACATGATGGCCGTTACCAGGCTGAACTTCTTTCTCCATCCAAGCGCGTTCAAATCGACATTATGCCAGTCCAATTCCCGCAAATCTATGTTGTCCGCTCCTTTAGCTGCAGCATTGGCAGCCGCCGACTGTAGCATCCGGGGCGAAATGTCCACCCCGGTAACGCTCCGGGCAGTCCGGGCAAACTCGAGTGCAAACTTTCCCGGGCCGCAGCCGATGTCCAGAACGGTGCTGTCAGGGTTCAGCATCCGTTTATCCAATATCAGGCCGGTAATTAGATCCAGGCGCTCATCGGGGCCATCATCGTTGAACTCTCCCACCCTCCGGTCCCAGGCCGCCTTGTCCCCTTTTTTGTAACTCCGTTCATCACTATTCATTTCTTTCCATAGCTGCGCAAAGTAGTCTACCGTCACGCTTGATCCCCACCATTATTCTTATCGTTACTATTTTACCGGGAAAGTGAGCCCGATGCAGCGGTACAATTCCGCCAACAGACCCAAGAGACCTCCCTGCCGGCTTAATTAAAGGGTTAATTAAATATTAAGGAAAATCCGCCCCCTATCAGAGGCGGACTTACCTAACCGTCTTCTCGAGGAAACGCGTTAGAATGACAGCGGTTTCAGCCCGGGACGCGCTGCCCGCAGGGACCAGGGTGCTTTCGGTGCGTCCTTGCATGATTCCTGCCCCACAGGCCCACTGCAGGGCGGGGATGGCATATTCAGCGATATCGAAGGCATCTGTATAACTTAGGATATTGGTATCCTCCCCCACGCTGACGTCATACTCCTTCAGTTGGGCATAGCGCCACAGGACGGAAGCAATTTGCTCCCGGGTTATGGGTTGGTCGGGGCCGAACAGATGCTCACCATAACCCACCATGATACCCAGTCCACTGACTGCTTCGATATGGGCCTGCCCCCAATGGCTCCAAGTGTCATCAAACACCGGGCCGGTCCCCGGCCCCAGATCGAAGGCATTCACCATAATGGCTGCAGATTCAGCCCGGGTTACTGGTGCTTCGGGGCGGAAGGTTCTATCCGGATAGCCAGCCATAATCCCTTTTTCCACCAGATAGGCGATGTCAACCGCCGCCCAATGGCCAGCAATATCGGTCAGTCCGGTCCAGCCAGGGTCTGCCGTTTCGGGTTGAGGCGCAGTTACTATTGGGTATGGCTGGGATTGGGGCGCTTCAGGCGGA
>JAAYJY010000215.1 GCA_012522705.1 Syntrophomonadaceae bacterium
GGATGGCAGCCCGTCCATCATCGAAGGGCGGACCCTGCTGCCCAGCAGATTTGCCGCCACTCCCCTGGGGGCTGAGGTAGGCTGGAATGAGTCTGACCGCAAGGTCACGGTTGCGCTGGGGGCGACGGAAATAGAGTTGTGGATAGGCCAGAGCAATGCGCTGGTAAATGGAAATACCGTCCCCATAGATGCCGACAATCCCAATGTAAAGCCTCTGATCCTAAACGACCGCACCATGTTGCCCCTGCGATTTGTAACTGAAAAATTAGGTTGCGGGGTAGAGTGGGACGAAGCCACCCAAAAGGTGACCATCACCAACGCTGGCGCCGCAGCGGATACGGGCAGCATACCTGACATCAAAACACCTGGCATTGATCCCGACGATATAATTATTCCCGGGGATATCATCAACGACCTTGGCAAAATAACGGATCCCGATACGGAGGATCCAGATAAGAAGATACCCGATGTCAGCAAGTTGCCGGAATTTAAAACTCCCGAAGTTCTGAACATAAATGACGTGGCTTATTATGAAAATTATTACGGGACCGTATTGACCGCTGACACAGGACTGCTCACCACTCCAAATGACACATACAAGTGGGGGGTAACGAACACCAAAGACATGAACCTGCAGTATTTTACTTTCTTTTTGAAGCCTGCCGGCAACTATGAAAGTTTTCGCGCTTCATTCTATCTTGATAGCAGTGCCAAAGCCGACCTGGTAATGAATATAAGGAAAGACACCAGAGACGGAATGGTTCTTAAGTCGCTAACATTAAAACCCGGTGAGACTTTAAAAAATGTAACTGTAGATATCAGCGGTGTAAACAAGCTGTGCATCGAATCCGAGATAAGGATCAATCATGGGACTGTAAAAAAGATAATAGTGGGGGAACCCGTATTCATTAATAACTGAGTAATTCAGTAAACTGTCGATTGATCGTTCTTGGTGCTTTGTCATCATGAGGGAGAAGCCAGCTGAAGGATCTCAAAATCCTTCGGCTGGCTCTTTGCATGACAACCCTTTAGGAATTTTTCTTCCCCTTGCGGCTGCGGAAATCAGCCTCGATGTCCGCTTTCCAATCCTCGCTGATGCTCTTCTGGCCCCGGATCTGCGTCACCGCCTCGTTCACGCAGCAAAATTCGCTCATTGCTATCGAGCCCAGCTTTGCCTTCAGTATTTGCCATTGTTATTTTACGAAATATACATAAACGACTGCGGCGCCGATCTAATTCCCATTTCGCTCAAGCTATAAGTTCTCTCATATTTAGTAATCTTGCCGAGACGATAGGCTATCGCTTTACATCTATTTTCAAAATATTTATCAAAATATTCTTTTGTTATACCTGCCATTTCGGACGTTTGGGCCCAGATGAGCGCTGGCTCATCTTCCATTACAGCCTCAACGGTTGCTTCGCCAACCACCCGCATAATCGGATAGGTGGAGTATATTACGATCCTGTCAACTTGGTGACGACATCTCGTTTTTCTGTACTCCACATTTTTCTTGCCACACATAATATTTCCGACATGTTCGGGATTAATCGATAATAATATTGTGCACATCCCGATCCCCCATCCTTAAGATTTCACAAAACTGTTCCTTGCTGTATTCGATCTGGTAGGGATGAGAATCAAACAATCCCTGCTCCTTTAATTCTTTATGAATCACGTTATGTCCTTTTCCGAAGAACCCATTGTACACGAACTCGAGCATAACTACATTGGATCTTGAGAATACCTCAGTCAATTCTTCCGGAGTAAAAATGGTCTTGTTGCCCGCAATATTGATGAATTCTGCCAAGCCTAGTCTTTCGGTACCTCTATCCTTAATAATATCTATTTTCGTAATCGTGCAAAATGATGTAACCGCAGATCTGTAGGTTTTTCCTTTTGTTTGTTCAGAAACCCTGTAAATAACCACTGGTTCCCCCACGGAGTATCGCATAGCATAATATGGAGTCCCAATAAAAACCTTGGCAATGCCATTCCCGGCAGTTTCTTCTTCAATGATACGCTTGGTTCCCTTCAACTCAGAGTAAGGAAGGAGCCTATCATGAAAACTCTCGTATATAGGTATTAGTCCAGCCCTTTCAAAATCGGATCTTATAAATGGAAATGATAAATAAGGATTACGAAAATTTAAGTGCAGCCTGTTTTTTAGGTATACCCTCTCTCCGCGCTTATTGAAACCGGCAAAAATAAAACCAAACCGCTCAAACAGACCTATTAATTCGGTATGTTTCTCAAATATGGTCAGATATATTTCCTCGCATTTTTCTTCTTGCCAACGCCAGAGCGATACACCAAGTGCGCCTTCGCCCAGTCTTTGTTTTCTGTATCTCTCCGCTATCCTGAATGTTCCGATTTTGATTCTTTGTCGGGTCGGGAGCGTTCTGTCAATTAACTCGATCTGTTCTATCTCTTTCTTCAGATATATGAACGATCCAACCCCCTGCTCGTCAGTGAAAACCAAGGCTTCTTCACCCTCATTACACTTCTTCTGAAACCAGTTTGGAAATTCCTCGTAATCTTCTTTTAATGAATTGAAAAACTGATCAGCTAGATTGACTTCAGAAAACCTATGCCATTCAAAGTTACCTGGTATTACTCCCACCTCCCTTGAATACTTTTATTTATATTTCTACATAATTATGGTCATTCCTTCTTGTGGCCGAATGTTAGTTCTGTTTCCATTACCAGGCGCCTGTTATGGATTTAGTCATTCAATGTAATATTTTCATGTTGCACATGGCAATGAATCTTTGATCAAAAAACCGTTGCTGAACGGGGAAGCATGGGGACGCAGACAGAAATGACTCCTGGTTAAATTCTGGCGGATAGCATGGCGGACAATAAAGGTGTTTCTCTTATACCGCCTGCTTGTCTTTATTGACTTAAACTACACTCACAGAATATCATGTGTATAAGGAGGTGTATCTTCATGCGCACAAATATAGAGATAGATGATTCTCTGATGCAAAAAGCAATGGATATTTCCGGTCTAAAAACCAAAAAGGAAGTAGTGGAAAGGGCGATGATCAAGTTTGTGGCAAACCGCAGCCGCAAAGACCTAAGGGACTTGCGCGGAAAAATCCAGTTTGCCGACGACTATGATTATAAAGCAATGCGCGAGGGACGGTCATGATACTTGTTGACACGTCGGTTCTTACAGGTTATTTAAAGGGCCAAGATGATGCCAAGACATTGCTTTTTGATGAACTCCTGACCCGCAATATACCCTTTGGCATTTCGCCTTATACTTTACAAGAAGTTTTGCAAGGTGCGCGTAATGAAAAGGACTATCAAAGGCTGCGGGAATACCTTTCCACCCAAGTCATCTATTTTTTACCGGAGGAAATATCCACCTATGAAAAGGCGGCACAGTTATATTTTGACTTGCGGCGCAAAGGGCTGACTCCGCGCAGTACCATTGATATCCTTATCGCACTTACCGCTTTGGAAAACAAACTCATGCTTTTGCATAACGACCGCGATTTCGATCTGATGGCCGAGCAAATGAAAGAACTAAAAATACTTAGAATCTTATAAGAGCAATTCTTTACATTTCCAGCGGTTTTCAAGCTAAAGATATTCGTGTATAATTTCTTTAGTATAGATCAGGAGGATTGGAGCGAAATGAGTCGCCCGAAGTGTGCTCCCAACGCCATCCCCCCCGGGCACACCCCTTTACATTGCCGCTTGATTATGCTATTTTATTTCAAACGAAGCTATGAAGGTTTCGCAGCAGCCAACCGCAGCGCAGCAGCGGTATAATCGTACATAATACATGATTGTCGGGAATTGAATAAGCGAACAAGTCATAATCGACCCATGAAGGGGCTAACTGCAAGCTACCCTTGGTGGGTCGTTTTATTATGATAGGAGAGGTGACACCAATGCACATGGCAGATGCCCTTGTCTCACCGGCGGTGGGGGGCGCGATGCTGGCGGTAACCGCTGGTTTGGCGGTGTATTCGGCCAGCAAGGTAAAAGAAGAGATGGACGAGAAGAAGATCCCGCTTATGGGGGTCATGGGGGCCTTCGTGTTCGCCGCCCAGATGATCAATTTCACCATCCCCGCCACCGGTTCCAGCGGGCATATTGGGGGTGGAATCCTTCTCGCCATTCTGCTGGGCCCCTACGCGGGCTTCCTGACCATGGCCTCGGTGTTGTTGATCCAGGCCCTGTTCTTCGCCGATGGTGGTTTGCTGGCCTACGGCTGCAATGTTTTCAACCTGGGTTTCTGGACCTGTTTCGTGGCTTATCCCCTGATCTATAAGTGGTTTACCCGCAAAGGCCTGTCTGCCCGCAGCATATCCTGGGGCGCGATCATCGCCGTGGTGGTGGGGCTGCAGCTGGGAGCCTTCAGTGTAGTGCTGGAAACCCTGGCTTCAGGCAAGACCGAACTCCCCTTCTCCACTTTTGTGTTGTTGATGCAGCCCATTCACCTGGCCATAGGGTTGGCGGAAGGCTTGATCACCGCTGCGGTGGTGACGTTTGTATGGAAAGCCCGGCCGGAGATCCTGGCTAAGACGGCTGTTGGCGCGGCCCTGGGCAACGTGTCGCTGAAAAAGGTGCTGACCGCTTTGACAATTGCCGTGGTATTGGTGGGCGGGGGTCTGTCCTGGTTCGCCTCGGCCTACCCGGACGGGTTGGAATGGTCGATGGAGAGGGTCGCCGGTACGGCTGAGCTGGAAGCCCCGGACGGGATTCACCAGAATCTGGCCGATATACAGGAGAGAACCGCCTTCCTACCCGACTACGGCTTAATATCGACCGGCGCAGCGTCCGGCGCAGAGGTCGGACCAGGAGCGGCGGAAGAAA
>JAAYJY010000216.1 GCA_012522705.1 Syntrophomonadaceae bacterium
ATCCTGGGGAAATAGACACGGGAATTGGAAAAGGCAGATTCTCGCCAAGAAAGACAAGAAATGATCAGCCATACTGTGCCCCGGGCAATGCCAGGGCCCAGTGGAGGAGACGCAGGCCACCCCGAACGAGGGGCGGCCTGCGTTTTTTGTTATATGTGATGAGATCCCCCGCCGCCTTATGCTCCTCAGGATGACAAAACCAACATTTTTCAGCCGAATACCAGGTTGGCATCAGTCTATTGTCCAGTTTCAGGGGGGATAAACATCAGGAAACACTGGGGTTTTAACCGTTTCGGACCGATACATGGAGATGCATTGCGGGGCGCAATATGATACCATAATAATTACTCAAAATTTGTCGCTCCCACCCGGCTGCAAGGAGGTAGATGGATGGATCCTAAACCGATCAAGAAGAAACTCAAACTCTATGGGTTCAACAATCTTACCAAGTCCCTGAGTTTCAACCTTTACGATGTGTGCTACACCACCAATCCGGAACACCGGCAGGAATATATCGAGTATGTAGATGAAGAATACAACGCCGAGCGTTTGACCGAGATCCTGACCAAGGTTGCCAACATCGTGGGCGCTACTATATTGAACATCGCCAAACAAGACTATGACCCGCAAGGTTCCAGCGTCACCATCCTGGTCGCCGAGAACGATACCCGAGCCGAGATCTGCGAAGAGCTGTCCGCTGAATCTCCCGGCCCCCTGCCGGAGATGGTCCTGGCTCATTTGGATAAAAGCCACCTGACCATGCACACCTACCCGGAAAGCCATCCCCACAAAGGGGTGAGTACCTTTCGGGTCGATATAGATATTTCCACCTGCGGACACATCTCGCCCCTAAAGGCCCTTAACTTCCTGTTTCATGCCTTCAATCCCGACATCTGCATCATCGATTACCGGGTGCGGGGCTTTACCCGGGACCTGGACGGCAAGAAATATTTTATTGACCATAAGATCAATTCCATCCAGAATTATATAGCCAACAAGACCCGCAATCTCTACCAAATGGTCGATGTCAACGTCTACCAGGACAACATCTTCCATACCAAGATGCTGCTCAAGGAGTTCGACTTGGACACCTACCTGTTCGGTACCGCCAAGCAGGATTTGAAACCCCGCGACAAGGTCCGGATCAAGAAGCAGATCAAAAGGGAGATGGCGGAGATTTTCAACGGTCAAAACATGCCCCGCTAGCCATAACCTAAAAAACCTGGCATCCGCAGGTATAATGCTCTCCTTGCAAAGTCCTGAAATTTTGTTATTTTAGGACTTTGCAAGGAGAGCATATCAGCATTTACCAAGGCTTATTGGCTTTCTCGGTCGCCAAAATGTTTCCGCTCAGCGGCCGCCCTCAACAGCTCGATGACCATGTACGATCCGGTTTATTTAAGAGGTTCAATCTTCATCATAAAAATCAAGATAGGAATATTTGCGGCCCTCCTTTTGCCACCCCAGGACACAATCCATGTTGATGTTCTGGGGCGCTTTCATTATCATCTGCTCCACATGAGGATAGCGCTCCTTAAGATAGGCGATGGTCTCCTTGACCTGGTAGCGTTTGTTGCCCACTTTCTCCGCTGCCACCATACAGGCACAGTCCAACGCCTCGATGCCATGCTCAGCGGTGAACTTGCGGATGGCCTTCTCCGGAACGAAATACATGGGCCGGATCAGCTCCAATCCCGGGAAATTGGCGGACTTCAGCTTAGGCAGCATGGTCTTGACGCCGCCGTTGAAGAAAAGGTTGAGCAAGGTGGTCTCGATCACATCATCGAAATGGTGCCCTAAGGCCAGCTTGTTGCAGCCCATGCGCTGAGCATGGGCGTAAAGGGCCCCCCGCCGCATGCGGGCGCACAGGTAGCAAGGGTATTCGGGCGCCGCTTTATCAACAATGGAGAAGATCTGCGATTCAAACCGGGTCACCGGTATCTTGAGCCACTGGCAGTTGTCCAGCAACAACTGGCGGACGCCGGGGTGGAAGCCCGGGTCCATGGCTATTAACTCTACCTCAAAACGGCGATTGCCATGGCGCTGCAACTCCTGCAGCAGTTTGGCCATTAGCATGCTGTCCTTGCCTCCCGACACCGCCACCGCGATCCGGTCGCCGCTTTCGATCAGGCGGAAATCCCTGACCGCCCGTGTGAACTTGGTATATATGGGGCGGCGGTATTTGGTTATCAGGCTTCTCTCCACCTCGGCCAGGGGCGAATGCTGCCTGTCTCCGCAGGGGTTTCCCAGACCGGGACCAGCCACTCCACTCATCATTGATCCTACTTTCATATTCTTATTCTCAGTTAGTATAGACGATAAAGCTGCTTTTCACAGCCGGGTGGCACTCATAAACATATGGGCCGGAACTTAAGGCTGGCATTTTACCTTTCTCTGCCTATAAACGCCTCGAGGGGGACTTGCCCCCTCGTCATTTTATCCCTATGATATTTTGCCTTCCCCGCCTCTTGGTCTCAAGAGATATGCAGCGAATTGATGAACTGTACCGCACTGCGTCCGGAACGGCCGTGATAGTTGCGTTCCCATTGCAAGGCCCGGCGCCGCAGTTCCTCTGTATCCAGTTCCACTCCCTGGCGGCGGGCCAGGGTCTCCACGATGTCCAGAAAATGCTCCTGGTCCGGGGATGGGAAGGTTACGGTAATGCCGAAACGGTCAGTCAATGACAGTTTCTCCTGGCGGGAATCGTAGCCATGGACGTCGTCGGCCGCGCGTTCGCTCCAGTTTTCCTTGATCAGGTTGCGGCGATTGGAGGTAACATAGAGCAGCACATTGGCCGGCCTTACCTCCAAACCGCCTTCGATGCTGGCTTTGATGTTCCTATATTCAGTCTCGAAGTCCTCAAAGGAGAGATCGTCTATAAATATGATGAAGCGCAGGCCCCGGTCGCAAATGGAACGGACGACTACCGGGAACTGCTCCAACTGATTCTTGCGCAGTTCGATCATACGCAATCCCCTATCCCCATATTCATTCAACATGGCCTTGACCATGGAAGATTTGCCGGTTCCCTTGTCACCATAGAGGAGCATGTTGTTGCCCGCCTTTCCTTCCAGGAAGGCCTCGGTATTAGCGGTGATGATCAGTTTCTGGTACTGGTAACCGACCAGATCCTCCAGGCGGACCGGGTCATGTTTGACTATCCCCTGCAGGCCCTGCTCCCAGCGGAAAGCCAGATAGCGGTTCATCAGCCCGCATCCCCGGCGATCATAGAATTCGGCCAGCTGGCCAGCCATCATTATCGGCCCGTTGTCCAGATCCAGGAATGTACCCAACTGCTGCAGGTTGTGCCCAAAAAAGCCGGGTTCCCCCACTCCAGGCTGAAAGCTGCTTAATGGCGGAAAAACATCCAGCCCCGCCATGCGGGCTGCCGCCGACCAGTCCAGGGCAAAAGCCTGACGGATGATCTCCATGTCGTGGATGACCAGCTGAAACAGGCCCGGTAATATTCCTGCCCCCCTCTCCCCGGTCAGACTGAAGGGGTTCTCATCCCCGGCCAGCAATCCCACCAGGTAATTATGCCAGATATCGCCGGGCAGCTGCTGCTCTTCCGAGAATCTGACCAAGAGGCTGTAAATCTCGAAGTAAAGGCTTTCCCGGGCGATGGCTTGGGCCGCCCCCGGTTCCCGCAGCATTTCCAGCAACCGGGTGCTCTTGCCGATGACCTCGTCATCCAGCAGATCCCGGTAGAGAATCAATTTATGCCATTCCATCGCCCTTCACCTCCAGGTCCGCTGACTTCTTCGGTCCGCTCATCCATACCCTCATCCCGGTATCATTTTGGGTTCGGTCTACACCTATATCATAATCTTACAAATGTTATTGGTAAACTCCACCGGGACCTCCAGCGGCAACCCTTCTATCAGCAGGGCCTGGTTGTAAAGGAGTCCGGTAAAGAGGCCGAATTTCTCCTTATCTTCGCTGTACGCCTCCTGCAAGGTCTTGAAAACCGGGTGGTGGACATTAAGCTCCAGTACCTTGCTGGCCTTGACCTGCTGTGATTGAGCGCTGGGCATGGCATTCAATGTCTTTTCCATCTCGATGGATATGGCCCCCTCGTTGCTTAGGCAGACCGGGTGGTTTTTAAGACGTTTGGAGGCCCGGACATCGTTGACCTTGCCGGTCAGCAGGTCTTTCATGGCCCCAAACAGATCCTGGTTTTCCGAGGCTTCTGATTCGGCCGGTTCGGCGCCCTCGTCCAGTCCCAGATCCCCGCTGGACACCGATTTGAACTCCTTGTCCTGATATTCCCGCATCATGCTGATGGTGAATTCATCCACATCATCGGTGAAATACAATATCTCATAGCCTTTATCGGCCACCAGTTCCGACTGGGGCAATTTGTCCAGCTTGGCCACCGATTCCCCCGCCGCGTAATAGATGTACTTCTGTTCCTCCGGCATCCGGGCCACGTATTCATCCAGGGTCACCATCTTTTTCTCCCGGGACGAGTAGAAAAGGAGCAAGTCCTGCAACAGTTCCTTTTCGGCGCCGAAACCTTCATAGATACCGAATTTCAGCTGACGGCCGAAAGATTGGTAAAATGTTTCGTATTTTTCTCTTTCATTCTGGAGCAAATTTTTCAGTTCATTTTTGATCTTGGTCTTGATGTTCTTGCCGATAAGCTTCAGTTGGCGGTCGTGCTGCAGCATCTCCCGGGAGATGTTAAGGGTCAGGTCCTCTGAGTCGACCATCCCTTTGACGAAGCTGAAGGAGTCGGGCAGCAGATCGGGGCATTTATTCATTATCAAAACCCCGCTGGAGTAGAGTTCCAGGCCCTTTTCGTATTCCTTGGTATAGAAGTCATAGGGCATCCGCTCAGGGATGTACAGGATAGCGTTGTAGCTGACGGTACCGTCGGTACTGACGTGAATATGCTTTAGCGGCTGGTCGAAACCGTAGTGTTTTTCAAAATAGAAATTCTCGTAGTCTTCCGGTTTGAGTTCATTCTTGTTCTTTTTCCAGATGGGGACCATGCTGTTGATTACCTGCTCTTCCGTGTAATCCTCGTATTCGTTTTCCGAACCCTCTTTGAGCCGTGAATGGGTCACGTCCATCTTGATGGGGTAGCGGATGAAGTCCGAATACTTCTTCACGATAGACCGCAAGCGGTATTCCTGCAGGTAATCATCGTAATTATCTTCCTCGCTGTTGGGTTTGATCCGCAGAATGACATCGGTCCCCACCTCATCACGATGAGCCGGTTCGATGCTATAACCATCGATGCCTTCCGATTCCCAGCGATAGGCTTCATCCTGGCCCAGGGCCCGGCTGACCACAGTTATCTTATCAGCCACCATAAAGGCGGAATAGAATCCGACCCCGAACTGCCCGATGATGTCATAACCGTCCTTGATTTCCGTCTCTTTCTTGAAATTCAGCGAACCGCTGCGGGCGATCACCCCCAGGTTATCGTCAAGCTCCTCCCGGGTCATACCAATACCATAATCGGAAACGGTCAGGATACGCTCGTCCTTGTCCACCGAAATCCTGATGTAGTAACTTTCCTTGTTGAAACTAAGGGCTTCATCCACCAAGGTCTTGTAATAGATCTTGTCGATGGCATCGCTGGCGTTGGAGATCAGTTCGCGCAGGAATATCTCCCGGTTGGTGTAAATGGAATTGATCATCAGGTCCAGCAACCGCTTCGATTCGGTTTGAAATTCTTTTTTGGCCATTAATACTTCTCCTTCCTTATGTTAAAAGTACTGCCGCCACTCAGGCTCTACAAAATTATTAGCACTCTCATTCAAAGAGTGCTAATAATTATCTTACTCAAATTATTCCCGGTGTCAATATCTCCAGTTCAGCTGAACCCGGTTCGGCTCGCCGCTTGGGCCTGGATCGGGGTTGGTTCGACCATCCGAATGTTGTTGGCAAAAGAATAAGGGTTCTCATTGTAACCAGTATTATATTGGCTGGCCTTGCAGTTTGCCCATGTAATCCTCAAGGTATTCGGACTCACCCTTTACTATTTGCGCATGAAGAAGATTCCCACCGTATTGGGGCCGCAGTGGTTGGAAATGGTACATCCGGCCTCACACTCCACCGTCTCCTCAAATAGTGCATAACGGTCCACCGTTTCTTTGACCATAGCCTGGATGTCCGGCGGACACGCTGCATTGGCGAGGTAGATCCGCCGGCAGTCGATATCACGGCGATCCTGGAAACGTTCCTCCATATAATGCTGTAAGCAGCGGCTAAAGCTGCCCCGGTACTTTTTCCCCACCACCATGCGGTTCTTGACCACCTCTATGCACGGCCTTATCTGCAGTAACCGCGCTCCCTGTTCGGTAAGAGCGGAACAACGGCCGCCCCGGCGCAGATAATCGAGCTGATCGACCACGAAACTGGCTTCGATCCGGGGGATCATATCCCGCACGGTGCCCAATATTTCCTGAACATTGGCCCCCTGCCGGGCCAATAAAGCGGCGGTATGCACCAGGTAACCGCTGCCCAGGCACAGGTTGAAGGAATCTACCGTAAACACGTTGTAGAGTTCCTGGGCCGCCAGTTTGGCGTTCTGGTGGCAGGATGAGAAGCCAGAACCGATGTTTATGTGGATCACCGCATCATAACCGGCTGACAGTTTTTCAAAACGGGTCCGGTATTCGAACAGGTTGACCGCCGTGGTATGGCAGGATCTGCCTTCCTCGTCAACCAGTCTGAAAATCTCGGATGGGGTAATATCCACCCCATCCCGGTATGTATCATGGTCAACTACGATATGCTAAGGAATAATCTCTATATCGAGCTCGCTGATGATCTCTGGAGTCAGATCGCAAGTGCTGTCTGCAGTAATCTTTACCAAACACTCTTTCCCCCACTGGAAATATTTATTGCCAGTATATCATTTCCCGCCTCCTGCCAGGACTCCTTTTTTCTCATCGGTCGGCCAGGTAGTTGTATTAATATGAGCACCCCTTACTAATGGGTGTCCCTACCGATTTGTCAGCCTTGGCGGGGTTATTCCGCCGAGTGGTGTTTAATGAGCCCGAAGGCCTTGGATATTTCCAAGATCAGCAATGGCACCAAGGCCAGGGCCAGGGCCAGAAGATACAGGTCAGAAGTCAGCCCCACCATCCCAAACGCGTTGGCCACGGGCGGGATTAAAACCACCGTGATCACCAATATTGCCGATATCAGGGCGGCGCCGGTAAGATAACGGTTGCTGAAAAAGCCTGTCTTGAATAGAGAATGGTTGGAGCGCATGTTGAAAGAATGGACTACCTGGGTCAGGGCCAGGACCAGGAAAGCCATGGTACGGCCGGCATCGATGTCACCGCTCTCCTGCCAGCCGATCCAAAAGGCGATCAATGTCAAGACCGCGAACATGGCCCCCTGGAGGGCAATCCGCAAACCCAGTCCATGCGCGAAGATGCTCTCGTCTTTCGGTTTGGGTTTATGTTTCATGACGTCCGGTTCCACGGCTTCCATGCCCAGGGCTATGGCCGGCAGGCTGTCAGTGACCAGGTTGATCCACAGCAGTTGGACCGCCAGCAGCGGAGATTGGTTCCATATGACCATGGCGGTGAACACAGTGAGCACCTCGCCGATATTGGTGCCCAGCAGGAACGCCACCGCTTTCTTGATGTTGTCGTAGATGCCCCGCCCTTCCCGCACCGCATCCACAATGGTAGCAAAATTGTCATCGGTCAGGACCATGTCCGCCGCTCCCTTGGCCACATCGGTGCCAGTGATACCCATGGCGCAGCCGATATCGGCCGCTTTCAAAGCGGGGGCGTCATTGACACCGTCTCCGGTCATGGACACCACCTCGCCCTGCCGCTGCCAGGCCCGCACTATCCTTATCTTGTCTTCAGGTGAAACCCGGGCGTAGACCGAGATGCCGCGCACCCGTTCCCCAAGGTCTTCAGCCGACATATTGATCAGATCGCTGCCGGTGACCGCCTGGTCTCCGGGACTCATTATGCCCAGGTCGCGGGCGATAGCGGAAGCGGTGATAACATGGTCTCCGGTTATCATCACCGGCCTGATCCCGGCCTGCTTACACACCGCCACCGCGTCCCGGGCTTCGGGACGGGGCGGATCGATCATGCCCAGCAAGCCCATAAATGTCAAATCTTTTTCCAATTCATCACTGGTAACCGGATCGGGCAACTCACCTATTTCCTTATATGCTACTGCCAGCACCCGCAGGGCGTCGCGGCTCATGCTATCGCCGCTGCGGCGGCCTGCCTCCAGGTCGCCCGCCACACACCGACCTTCCAATACATCAAAAGCCCCTTTAACGATGACTACGGTGCGGTCTTCCACCCGGTTCACGGTGCTCATCAGCTTGCGGTCGGAATCGAAAGGGAGCTCGGCCAGCCTGGGGTAACGATGGTTCAATTCATCCTGGGGCAGCCCATTATTATGACCCGCCAGAACTATGGCGGTCTCGGTAGGATCACCTATGTGACGCGCTTCTCCATTCTCGAATTCCACCCGCCCGTCACTGCAAAGCACTGCATAGGTCAACAGCTGCCGGATAACCGGCGAGTTGTCCTCCCCAGTATCCTCCAGCACCCCTGATGCAGCATCAAACGCCTTTACCAGGGTCATTTGGTTAAGGGTCAGGGTACCGGTCTTATCCGAGCAAATGACCGAGGCGCTGCCCAAGGTCTCAACCGCCGGCAGCCGCCTGATAATGGCGTTTTTGCGGACCATCCGCTGTACCCCTACAGCCAGTACAATGGTTACGATGGCGGGCAGTCCTTCGGGGATGGCCGACACCGCCAGGGCGATGGCGATCATGAATATTTCCATCACTCTCATATCGGCCGCCAGGCCGATGGCAAATATGACGGCGCAGACCACCAGGGCCATGATCCCCAGGTATTTGCCCAGCACCGCCAATCGTTGCTGCAGGGGGGTCTGGCCATCTTCTTCCGCTGCCAGCAGGTCGGCGATCTTGCCCATTTCTGTTTTCATGCCGGTAGCGGTGACCACTACCAACCCCCGCCCATAGGTTATGCTGCAACCCGAATATACCATATTGAAGCGGTCTCCCAGAGGAGCGCCCGCTTTCACTGCCGCCTCGGCCTGCTTCTCACTGGGGACTGATTCCCCCGTCAAGGCCGCTTCCTCCGACTTCAAGCTGGCGGATTCGATAAGGCGGCCGTCGGCGGGAACGAAGTCCCCCGCTTCCAGGATGATTATGTCCCCCGGCACCAGTTGTACAGCTTCGATGACACTTTCAGTGCCATCGCGCCGCACCCGGGCTTGGGGGGCGGACATCTGCTGCAGGGCTTCCAGGGCTTTCTCCGCCTTGCTCTCCTGCACCACCCCCATGATAGCGTTAAGCACCACGATGATAAGGATCAGAACCGGCTCAAAGTAACCCTCTCCTTCATAGATGGCCACAACAAAAGAAATCGCCGCAGCGATCAATAAAATCACGATCATAGCATCCTTGAATTGTTCAAAGAAACGCTGGATCATGCTTTTCTTTTTTTTGGCCTCCAGCCGGTTCTCGCCATACTCTTGCAGGCGCAGCAAGGCCTCCTCCGACGTCAGTCCCTTAAGGGGGTCGACCTGCAATTCCCGCAGGACATCATCATGGCTTGTACTATGCGGTATCAACTCCCAATCGTCCTCTCTTAAAACTGTCGCTCCTGAGGAGCGACAGTTTGGGCTGCTAACTATTATCCGACTCAGCGCGGCTTTTTAATCCTTTTCGTTGATTATGGCTTCCTCCAAAGCATGGATTATGGCGGCCTGGTTCTTAGCCGCTTGCTTGCTCATCTCCTGGCCCAGTGTAGTCAGGTCCTCCCGCACCGCGGCCAGTTCACTTAGTTGCTTACGGAGGGCATTTTCAAATTCATTCTGGGTCCAACTCAAGCCCCCCAGGCCGACCATCCACATGTCCCACATCTGTACCATCATCTGCTGCCAAACTACAAAGAGGTTTGCAAATTCCATATTTTGAGCCATCAGGCTGAAGGGATTCTCCCCGCTGGTAACTGGGCATGCTTTCATCATTTCCAGGAATGGGTTGCCATCCGTCGGAGACAAAACAGGATTATGTTTCATCATCTCCAGGAAGGGGTTGTTCTTCATCATGGCCAGAAAGGGATTGTCCCCGGACGTAGACAAAAACGGGTTGTTCTTCATCATGTTCGCAAAAGGATTGTCCTCGGACGCGGACAGAAACGGGTTGTTCTTCATCATGTTCACGAAGGGATTATCCTCGGACATCGAAAGATACGGGTTGTTGGCCATCATCTCTTCAAAAAAGGGCTTCTCTGACATAATATTCTCCTCCTATCCTATATTAACTATTCCTAAATCCATTTGTGTCAAAGGGACAGTTCTTAACACCCTTTCAACAGTTTGGATCCAGCCCATGTCAAGGGGTTGAGCAATTCTTTGCATTTTCAATGGTCTCGGACTATTCTCTTCACACTCTCTTGATGTCTTCTGATTTTTATTATGCCTCTCCGCTGCCGTTGGCATCCTCCGATGCTGGAAGAGCAGATGCGGTCGGCCTTCTCACCATCAAATGCCAATATATGGCTCACTCCTATGATACTCTATTTGCGGCTTTGTTAGCAATTCCGACGCGATCCTGCAATAGGAGACCGGCCCACTTAACTTTTCTATGAACGGTAGACCGGATAAATGCCAATAATTTTGGAAAGGGTACCATTAAACATTGTTGGTCCCTTTAAATACAAGGCAAAAAACGACGAATTCTGCGTATATTATAGTCCGGCCCACCACGAAATGATCCGGGAATTTCGTATTAATAAACACATTGCCGGGGATCTCCATATAATAATTACGGGGGGCATCGCTATGAGTGCGGGCAAAGGTACAGTGAAGGATTACTATAGTATTCTAGGGGTGCCGGCGACAGCCAGTCAGGCGGAGATAAAATCGGCCTGGAAGAAACTTGTCAAAGAATGGCATCCCGATGTCTGCCGGCTGGCCGATGCTCACGTACGCTTCATCGAGATATCCGAAGCCTATGAGGTGCTGCAGGATGAGTATGCGCGGCACCGCTACGACTACCTGGTTCAGGAAAATCTTCAGGACCTGCTCCGCAGCCGCCGCCAACGCGACTTTCGGCGCGGCCAGTCCCAGACCCACGACCAGGCCGGCCATTTTGCGGTGCTGCCCCTGGATTTGATGCTGGAGACCGCCGTCAATCTGGCCCAGTATATATTCTTGAACTGGTACAGCGCAGCATTATTATATCCTTTCGGATACCTTGACCGCAGTGAAAGCAGACAAACTTCCTAGCATCACCGACCAGCCCAGCGCCCATCTCCTTTCCAGCCACCAAACTCATATCCTGCCCCGCGCCATTTCTGCATGACTGCCTGCCAATCCATCATAACTGTATAGCGGTTCCTGTTGTTGATTAACCTGGTGTTCTTCTACAGCAAAATGATAGCCCGCAGAATGAAAAGCCAACCGAGTCAATGTAAAAAAACATTTAGCAGCTGAAGCCGTTTATGTCCCGCAATTGATGATACCGATGAATTATTAACACAGCTACCGTCTGCTGCCCAGCGGGCTGTTTCTTATTGTGCCGGGATATTTTTTGCATTATATTTAGGTGGACTGATTAAGTTGCAATCAGGGGACGAACAGAGGCCACCGAACAAGTCCATTTTGCAGACATATGGCATGCATAAATGTACTCGCTTCCACGCAATCGCTTAACGGTCGCCGGTATATTGTGCATACCCTAGAGCAATACTTTATATGTTCTGTGGTTTCGGACGTTTTTCTTGATTGCCCGTGACGGACCGGGGGGAACGTCCCCTATCATCAAATAGAGAAAATAATATGAGGTGTTGAAATGGCTAAGTCCAACGAGTTGGAAAAACTAATGAATGATCATCTGCAAAACCTGACCGACCAGGCCAAGCTCTATGACGCTGGTGATGATGAAGCGGCTATCCAGATGGCCTTCAGTGCGCGGGCCATATTCCAGGAGCGAGAACAATCCGGTTCGCTGTTCAGCCAGCTGGGGCTGCAGAACCTGTCGTTCCTGCTGTCCACCACTACCCAATACATACCGGGACAGCCCAAGCCCTATTACGGGCTTTTGGACCGCAAGTGCCTGGAAGGGGAACTGCCTGGGCAGGGGACGGGTGAACTCACCCCGATCAGCCAGCTGGATTCTGAATTCGTGAATAAGTGGCATAGTTTCGGTGACTGGTGGCAGGAGCTGGTGGCCAATGGCGACGGTTATTCCCTTTCCCGCCAGGATGTGGTGCTTATGATCGCCGATCAGGCCACCGGAACCGGGCCCGAGCAGGAGACAGGCCATACCAGCGTGGTCTATGACGATGCCACCGGCTGGATATACACCGGGCCGGGAGGGGAATCGTTATTCGAAAAGAAACATGCCTATGCCAGCATGATTCAAATTGCTTACGAAATACTCAAGTCCTTCGAGTACCATGGCAAAATCAAATCCTACACCCGCAAGGTCCAGACCAAGCTTAATGCTATCTATTTCAACGACAAGCTGTATTTCGCCAGTTACGGCTGCGAGAAATACCCCATGACCGCTGCTGCCCTGGTGGACCCGCGCAAGGAGCGCATCGAAACCCGGGAGGTCTGTTTCGACAGCCTCAACTTCAAGGACGGCACCAAGAATGGGCGGGTAGTGGCCATATAAGCGAATCGGTGCGAACCCCAGAAAAAAGGATGAGCCCGCCTTCAAGTATCGCTACCTGAAGGCGGGCCTTTAGGGGGAAGATATTTTTGGTCTAGAACAGCCTGAATTCGCACAGTTCCGGGGCTACTGCAAATTCGGCTTCGGTAATACTGCGAACATC
>JAAYJY010000217.1 GCA_012522705.1 Syntrophomonadaceae bacterium
GAGCACTTATGTACAGACACTTCATAAAAACGGTGTTTGATATTCTGTTTGCATTAATATTAATTCTCGCGACTTTTCCGATTATAGCGATTTGTGCCATATATAAAAAGATAAAAGAGCCTTCGGAACCGGTGGTTTTCCCGCAAGAACGTATGGGATACAAAAACCAGATATTTACTATCTATAAATTCCGAACCATGAGCAGCACCCGTAAAGACGAGCACGGCAGAGACTTAACCTCTGAAGAGCGCCTGACCAAGCATGGAACACTGATACGCAAACTGAGCCTGGATGAGTTGCCGCAATTGTTCAATGTCCTTATAGGGCAAATGAGCTTCATCGGTCCCCGCCCCCTATTGCCTCAATATTTGCCCTACTATACTGATAACGAGAACCGGAGACATGAAGTAAAGCCTGGTATTAGCGGGTGGGCACAAGTTAATGGCCGTAATGCAGTCAGTTGGGGAGAGAGATTGGCCCTGGATGTATGGTATGTTGACCACCAGTCCATGTGGTTGGATTTGAAGATAATTTTCTTGACCGTACTCAAGGTTGTTAAAAGAGAAGGGATTGGGGGGGCTGGCCGGGAGACCAGCATGCCAGCTTTTATCGGTAGTTCTGCTGACTACGGTGAAGCTCCTGCGCGAGCAAATCCAAGCTCCGATGTGGATCAGGGAATGTGAAATAGGATTAATTTAACGCCAGAGAGGAGTCTGTCTTGAACATATTGATTTCTTGTCCGGGCAGGATGGTCGAAACAGTAAGTGTATTAAAAAAGGAATTTGCGGAGGCCGGTTTTGGAGTAATCGCTACTGGAAACTCCATGAAAATCCCTGCATTGCACGCGGCTGACAAAGCATATGTGGTCCCTTCGGTAGACGATGTGGATTACATACCCAGCTTGCTGGAGATATGCCGCTACAATGACGTTGTGGCTATTCTTTCCCTGTTGGACAAGGATGTTATTAACATTTCCAAAGCCATTTCAGAATTCCGGAACTTGGGGACTATGCCCATAATGGTTGATCATCTGGTTGCCAACATTTGCTGCAACAAACTTAACTTCTATGAATTTTTAGTCGACCATGGATTCAAGTGTGCCAAAACATTCAATTCCTTTGAGAACTTCGTGGCAGCCCATAATTGTGGAGAAATTGATTTTCCGGTGTTTGTTAAACCTGTGGACGGAGAAGGCAGTCGCCGGGTTGCGAAATGCCACACTATGAATGAATTATCCCGCTTCATGTTACAAAATGATGACCTCATAGTACAGGAATTCCTGGACGGACCTCAATATGATATCGACGTTTATATCGACTTGATCAGCCGGAAAATGATATCCATATTTGCCAAGGAGAATCTTAGCATGCTGAACGGAATATCAAATAAAGTTGTTCCCAAAAATGACCCATCCATTTTTTCTTTGTCTGAACAGTTGCTTGAGCAGTTAGGTGCGGTTGGACCGATGAACATAGAAATGTTCAAGGTCAATGGTGATTATTACATAAACGAGATTAATCCCAGATTGGAGGCTTCCTATCCTGTCGCTTATGCTTGCGGAGTGGACTTTGGTCAATTGATGGTCAATAACCTGAAAGGTATAGAGAATAAGGCCAATATTGGAGACTATGGCTCCGATGTATTGTTTCTTAAATATGACCGAGTGATTATCAAACCTCCCGAACAGATGAATGCAATCATGGTCCATAATCAGGGTGATGTTTAATGGAACGCAAATGAAATGAAACACCAAAAAATGTTGTCGCATGGGTGCTAGGCGGAGAACTGCCTAAATGACAAGAAGCGAGGCTGTATTAATGGAATTGGAACGCTATGATCTGGAAAAACAGCATCGTAAGGAAAAACTGCATGCTATTGAGAGAATATTTGCTATTGTCGATGAGAACACCTTCCAGGAAATCAAATCAGACGTTAGCCATATCGAGATGGGCCTGAATGGCAAGAGCTTCGGCATGGGCGACTCTAAAACGCCTTATGATGGAGTTATCACCGGCTTTGGAGAGGTGCACGGCAAGCAGGTATGCGTATATGCTCAAGATTTCACGGTGATGGGGGGATCCATCGGAGAGCGGCATGGTAAGAAGATTGCCGAATTAGTCCAGATGGCTATTCGCTGTCGATGTCCCTTGATAGGGATCAATGATTCCGGGGGCGCCCGAATCCACGAAGGCATGCGCTCGCTGGTCGGTACTGGGGAGATGCTATATTATAATTCCATGGCATCTGGCTACATCCCCCAATTCATAATCTGTGCCGGGCCATGTGCGGGAGGCTCTGTTTATTCCGCTGCTCTCAGCGATTTCGTATATGTTATCGACGACGTTACCACCATGTCATTAACCGGCTTTAGGGTGGTTAAGAATGTGTTGAATCAACAGGTAACCAATCAGGATTTAGGGGGAGCTGATGTGCATGCCAACTTCAGCGGTGTGGCACATTTCCGGCATGGCAGTGAAGCTC
>JAAYJY010000218.1 GCA_012522705.1 Syntrophomonadaceae bacterium
ACCCAAGGCTTCACTGACAAAACGGGCTGGTACCAGGGTACGGCCGACTGCAGCGTTCACGAAAGGTTCAGCTTCCAGGATATAGGGTGTGTTGTTGACAATGGCTTCTCTTACACCAATGGTAAGCTTGATGACCAGCGGTAAATCAGACGATGATTGGTCACCAACCTTATAATTGAAGGTAGCCACGTCACTGTCCAACTTGCCGGGGCCGATAGTAATAGCCTTTATGGTTATATCTTTGGTAATAGGTCCGATAGGATGATTGATGGTACCCAGAACATCAGCCCGGGCGGTCCACCATCTGCTGGCAATCCAATTATAGGTAGGACTGTTCATGGTCGGAATGCTGCCATCGATGGTATAGTGGATCTTGTCATCGTCATTATTATTATTGCTTAGTGCTACCATGGTCCCTGCCGGTACAACGCCGCTACCTGGATTCGCCTGAGGAGCATCCCATTTACCTGGCTCAACGGTGAGCACCTCGATCTTGGTCAGATATTTAACAAACAAATTACCGGTTTGCTCGGTAACGGTGCGCTGACCCAGCATCAGCAGGAGTGAATTCAGATCATTCATATAATTGGGATTATCGCTGCCTTCTACGCTGGTCAAGCTGATAATCGGCTCTACCTCCACCTTTCCGGAAGCGTCGCCCGGCAGATGTCCATCACTATCAGCCCCCATTTTGAAATTGGGGAAACGATAACGTTTGTCCTCCAAAATCTCTTTGACCATAATTGTGACGGTATATCCATCTGAAGATGAAAAAGCAAGCAGTTTAGCCTCGTCGGTCATTTCTGCCTTGTTGAGCAGATCCTGAAGCTTCACGCCCTTGCCCACATACAACTTTTTGGTGGGCCAGGTATTGATACTGCTGTATACGTATTCGTGCTGTTCCATTTGTTGCAGTTGCTTCAAGGTTAAGGTTACTGGTTTCTTAACTCCGTCTCCCGTGATTTCCAGAGAATCCGAAGCCGCCAATACTGTTTTGGGTAATACCAGACAAAGACTGCCAGCCAGCAAAAGGATACTCAATAAGGCGATCATGAAACCGCGGCAACATCTTATTGTGCTTGTTGGCATATAATACACCTCCTTTCTTGCCAAAGGCTTAATCATTGATTTAAGGTTTATCCCACTGCAAAAGGGGTGTGCGTAGTCTGCTACGGATTGCGGTCGGATCGCTGGGTGGCTGGCCCTAACCGGTTTAATAGAAACGAAAAGCCGGGTTGATTGGTCTTTCGACCAAGCAACCCGGCTGCCATTGCCCTAAAGCATTAGGCCCGCGGCTTTGCGTCCCTGTCTTTCAACAAGTTTGCCAAGGGGTAAACCTAACCTTTGGGGAAAAGACTACAATGACATCCCATATTAAACTGGTACCAAAACTGAGATAATTAAATCCACATTTTTCCCAAAAGGCGGTACAAGCTGTATAAAAACATAAAATTATGGAAATTCTTGATAAGTTCAGTCTATAATGACTTCGCCAATCAATCAACCCCTCGATGACGAAAATCCTTTGAGTAGATCAATATACATGATTTTCAGACAAACAACGCTTAATTAGTCAACATAAATAACTGCCCGGTGGCCGGGTCTTTATAGACTGTACCCATTCGCTCATAGAGCTTGCCTTCTCCCTGGGTTTCGATTAGGTCTTCACGTATGGCGGGGTCATCGATTACTGCACGCCCTTGTTCCAGGTTTACTCGCTGCCCCGCCCCCAAATCAACATTCCAGTTGATAACCAATGCCAGCATCAGTCCACAGGCAAAAACCAGCATGGCATCAACGATGTTAATGGCGCCTTCCAGGGGGTTTACCTCTTCATGCCTCCAACGGCTCTTTCTCCTCAATCCCCCGCCCACCTTCCAACACCTCCGTAAGACTTTCCATTAAGGATTCCAGGGTACTTAAATAATCCTCATACCATCGCTTGCGCCACCGGGAAACAGCATAAGCGATACCCCCGGCAGTCAGTCCGGTCACAGTAGCATCAAAGGCTGTTAGCAATGCATCCGCCAATCCTTTGGGATCACCCTCACCCAGAGCCATCAATCCTGGTCCTAACGGGATCAAAGTAGCCATCAAACCCAACATGGGACCTAGGCGGGTTACCAGATCGGTGCGATTGGTAATACGCACATAATGCAATTCTTCGACTGCCAGCAGTCGACGCGCCAGAGCCTGCAAAGAAACGGCCGGCAGGTATCGATGCTCGATAAGCTCGAGCTGGGCTGCTTTATGGCGCCTAAACAATTGGCTGCTTTCAATCTCCTGCGTAATACCGGGAATGTCCTGTTCCTGAAAGGCATTTAGTAATCCGGATACGTCCACCTTCATTTTGCGCCGTTCAGTAAGAGCTTCTGTCAGCAGACTGCCTAATTCCACCACCGAAACAGCCAACATGAATAACAGCACGGCAATAGTAGGCAGCAATAAACCCGATGAAATCGAATGCATCATCTCTTTTAAGGGCAATAGGACGTTCATGTTATAATAGCTCCTTCGTATAGTGGTAATATCTATTGCCGGCTCCTGAAAGCAAGCAAAGCATCATTATCAAAACTGCATAAATCCTCATCTGGTCCTGAGCTACTGTTAGGGGCAGCGGTATGGTGTCGGCAGACATTTCATATACCTGCCAGTTGGCACTTTCGGGCTGCTGTAAGGCCAGTTCAGAATTAGCATTTGCGGCCAAATCCGCAACTTCGGCCAGATATTGGGCTCGGTCTTCGGGTATGGTTGATTCGGGAGGAAGGGTCGCCTGTGCTGAATCACCCGCTCCGGGATTAGCATCAGCCACCGGCTGCGGCTCGGGCTCGGTTTCAGGCAGTAGTGCTGGAGGAGGCTCAGGCAATTCTGCCGCGTTATTATGTATTATAGGAGCAATTTCCTCTTCTTGTTCCTCGTCAGGACCGTTCACAATACAGGTGGCAGTATATTTACCGTCTACAGTAGTAACTGTAATGACTGCCGTACCTGGACCGACCACTGTAACCAGGCCGCGATTATCTACGGTGGCCACCCGGGTTTCACTGGAACTCCAGATCAAGTCCTTATTGGTGGCATTGAAAGGGGTCACGGTCGCCTCCAGGCGAAAAGTACTCCCTACGGGCAGGTCGATTCTGTTCTTATCAAGGGTCACTCCGATGGGCGGTCCTCCCGGAACCTTGGTCGGATCAACTGCCTTGCCGCTCATATCAGCGGTAAACTTAAAGGTCACCACCTCGCTGTCTAACTTGCCGGGGCCAATGGTAATCATTTTGATGATAGTGTCTTCTTCCACTTCGATGGCTTTATTGACGGATTTTACATCACCGCGCTGCTCCCACCAGCGGCTGGCGCTCCAGTTGAACATGGGGCTATTTATGGTCGGCGTGCTGCCATCAGTAGTGTAGTAGATCTTGTCCTCATTGTTGTTCTTATTGCTTAGTTCGATCTCAGCTCCCACCGGTAGAAGGGTTCCACTGGGAATGTTGGCTTTGGGGTTATCCCAGGTTTCCGGAGGATTAGTAAGCACCTCGATTTTGCTAATGTACTTTAAAAACAGGTTGTTGGTCTGTTCAGTAACTGCCCTCTGCCCTAATATCAGCAATAGTGCGTCCCTGTCGTTCATGGCTGCCGGGTCATCAGTGCCCTCAGCACTGACCAAAGCCAAAATGGGTTCCACCTCTATGGCACCCTCGGAAGAACCGGGGATACTACCGTCGGTAGGGTGATTCTCCTTTAAGCCGGGATAATAGTAACGTTTGTCTTCCAAAAGTTCTTTCGCCGTAAGAGTCACCTGATATCCATCTGTGGATGCGAGCTTTACCAGGGTGGCATCATCCTTTATTCCGGCCCTGGCCAGCAATTCCCTTAGACTGACCCCCCTCGCTGCGTACCAGCGCTTGGTTGGCCAGGTGTTGATTACACTGTATATTTGCTCATGTTGCTCCATCGCTTCTATTTCACTTAGGGATAGGGTGAGAGGATTGGCCACTCCCTCTCCCGTGATCTCAATTGCCTCAGCGGGGCCGGCATTAGCAGAACCAGGCATGATTAGGTTAAATGCAAGCAATATTAATAATAGAAGCGGGGCAATAACCAGGTGCTCAACCTTCACACTCTCTCCCCCAACCCTCTTGCATTACCAACTCCTGCTTTCTATATGCCGAAAGGTCAACAGCCCATGCCTGACCGAAATGGCGGCAACGGCTCACGCTCCACCTTACGGTACCACATTTACGCTGTTGGTTTTGTTTGCGCCCCTGGCAAGCTTAAAACATCAACGATAACCGTAACTGCCTCAGCCCTGGTAACAATAGCCTGTGGACGTACGGTGCTATCAGGATATCCGTTTATTATTCCGTTTTTGACCGCCGTTGCCAAGGCGACATTGGCCCAATAAGAAATATCACCGCTGTCGTTAAATAAGGTTGCTTCAATTACTGGGGGTAACTTAGCCGCATTCACGATCATGACCGCCATTTGCTCACGGGTAATAGTGTCATTGGGTCCAAATCTGTTGCCACCCAGCCCCCCGACAATACCGTGATAAACGGCAGTAGAAATGGCCTCCTCCGCCCAGTGCCCGACCGTATCCGAAAACCCATAGCCTTTCTGGGTTTCCAGGGCAAATGCTTTTACCAGCATAGATGTAAATTCCGCCCTGGTAATGTTATTGTCCGGTTTGAAGGTGCCGTCCGGATAACCGCTGACAGTTCCGGCAGTTACCAATGCCTTGATATTGTCCTCCGCCCAATGGCCACTGATATCGGTTAGGTTGGCTTTAGCTGCGGGTAACTCCAGTACTGCCTCGGTAACCATTATCGCAAATTTTGTAAAGTGGTTCACCTGCACGCTGATAGAATCGCCGGATACTTCGCCGCCCAGATCGACCCATCGTTTTTCCTTTTCATCATAGTAGTAAATGACCGGGGTCTCATCAGGACCGATCTCTTTGGGATCGAATCTCAAAGTAATAGTAATCATTTTATCAAAACTGTAATTGGGTTCGCCATCGATGCTGAACTCATAAACGGTGCCGACGATTCTAAACCCGACAGGTGCAGCCGGTGGCTCACCCACCCGCTCTATCATTACTTCCACCGGGCTGGTTCCAGGTATGGCTCCGGCCGGTATGTCTATGATAGCCTCATCTTCCAGGCTTACCCGAGCGTCTTCATCAGGTGTTATCAAGCCGCTGGCACTGCCTGCTTTACCGGTTACTTCATAAGTGAATTCGACCACACCGCTATTTAACTTGCCCGGGCCAATAGTAACAGCTTTTATGACAGTATCTTCAGTCAACACGATGGGCTTGTTGATCTTGCCAACAGTATCCTCGCCCCTTGATGACCACCAGCGTTTGGCCACCCAGTTATACATAGGACTGTCGAGACCAGGGGTAGTACCATCAAGGGTATAGTAAACCTTATCCATGTCATCGCCGGGGCCATGCAGTTCCACCTTCGTTCCCGCCGGTACTGTTCCGCCGTCAGGTTCCGCTGTCGGTTCGTCCCATACATCTGGTAAGTCGGTGAGTATTTCTATCTCATTTACGTATTTTGTGAATAGCGGACCGGTTTGTTC
This sequence comes from Syntrophomonadaceae bacterium, assembly GCA_012522705.1. Lineage (GTDB taxonomy): Bacteria > Bacillota > Syntrophomonadia > Syntrophomonadales > Syntrophomonadaceae > PHAA01. The sequence goes on from JAAYJY010000218.1 coordinate 5,584, forward strand.
GGTAACCTCACGCTGACCCAGCATCAGCAGCAAGGCGTCTCTATCATTCATATAAGCCGGGTTATCGGTGCCCCCGGCACTGACCAAAGCGAGGATAGCCTCAACCTCAGTCTGTCCTGAGGTATCACCAGGTACATGTCCGTCAGCATCACCGTCGGTTTTAAAATTTGGAAAGCAATAGCGCGAATCATCGAACAGTTCCCGGAAGGTTAAGGTCATATAATAACCGTCCTTGGATATAAACTTGATCTGCCGGGCATTTCCCCGCATCCCTGCCTCTTCCAGTAAATCACGTAATATTACTCCTTCGCCTACATACCAGCTTTTCGAGGGCCAGGTGTTTATGCTGCTATAGACCTCCTGGTGTTGAGGCATTTCCTTTAACTGGGACTGGGTATACTCAACCGTTTTAACAATTCCGTCTCCGGATATGGTTAATACAATGTCCCCGTCAGGCGGTTTGACGACATTATCGCCAGTGATACTCTGCGTTACAGTTGCATTAGTATAACCTGTGGCTTGGACCACAACCAAGTATTCTCCGGCAGCCGTAAACAGGTTGCCAGACAGGCGGAGATTGCCTGCCGTAATCGTATATTCCCCGCTGCTCAATTCGCTGTCGTCTACCTCTATGCTGGTAATCGCTTCACGCCAATCCACATCATCGGTAAAACTGATATCTATCTCCTGACCTACCGTATTGCGCGTGCTATCCTCGATTAGAACCGGTGAAGCCAGCAGTGAAGGATCCATTATGGTCTGGATAACACTACTATCAGAATATCCCTCTGCCCTGACCACGATCCTATAATATCCGCCCACTGCAAACAGGTCTTTGGACAGGTTGATATTGCCTGCTGTAATCGTGTATTCCCCGACGCTCAATACGGTATCGTCCACCCCTACGCCGGTAATGGCTCCACGCCAATCCACATCATCGGTAAAACTGATATCTATCTCCTGACCCACCATATTATCGGTGCTATCAGCGGTTAATACTGGTGCTGCTACAGTTGGTGGCACCTCCACCGTATAAACAAATTCAGCGATTTCGCTGTCTTCCCGGCCTGGACCAGTGACAAAAGCCCTAATAGTAGTGTCTTCCGTAATTTCAATCGGTCGGTTGATTTCCTTTAGCTGATCAGCTCGCTGTGACCACCAGCGGCTGGCAATATAATTGTATATCTGACTCTCAATAGTGGGGTCCGTGCCGTCCAAGGTATAATGGACTTTGTCCTCGTCATTGAACTCACTCTCCAGCTCTACCAGAGTTCCGACCGGTACCTCCCCCGGATCTACGGAGGCGGTAGGAGCGTCCCATTGTGGGGCGGGATCAGTAAGCACTTCGATGCCGGCTACATATTTGGAAAATCTGGCATTGGTCTGCTGGGTTACCGCCCGCTGCCCGTACAATAGATGGTTGGCATCACCTTGGCTGAAGTAGTCATCATTACTAATATCTTCAAGATCCTGAACATAAAAACTTTGATGGGCTATGATTGTTGGTACTTCTTCTGCGCCTGATGTATCACCAATAAGATGACCAGCCAAGCCAGTATCCATAAAATTAGGGAAAACGTACCTGGTTTCACCAAGAATCTCCTGCAAGGTAAAGGTGGCTCTGAAACCATCTCTGCCGATAAAAGCAATCTGGGCCGCCTCTCCATTAAGTCCTCCGGCCACTTCAAGCAACTCTTCCAATAATACGCCTTGGCC
>JAAYJY010000219.1 GCA_012522705.1 Syntrophomonadaceae bacterium
GAATTTGAATTGTTACCAGGAAAATGGAAAGCGATATAGAACTTAAACATAAAGTATGTCGAGACAATTGGAATAATGGTTAAAATCTTAAAGCTCCTATACCTAAATATCAATAACCCATAAGTTATAATAACAACCAATGTGTATGGGATTACTTACTTATGGGTAATATACTGATAGTGAGGCACGTTATGAACCCCCGGGCGAAAGTCACAACAATCACTTATCCTAAAGCTTTTAACGGTCAATATATCAGAATCCTATTTGCATTCGCCGCATATAGAGGCAGTGAATACGCTATATTACTGTATCCGTTCGAAGAAAGAGACAACAAGAATAGAAGTCAATGGGGTTATGCCACAGCCAAACCTATTGCTCATAAAAGGCTCGAGGAGGTTTTACAAGATGTTTGATGTCAGGACGTTACCTGATGCGTGGGAGACGATTGATCGATTAACCGGCGCGGAAGCCAGCGCGAGGGACAGTCTTTACGATATTTATTATAAAATATCGATGGCTTTGTTCGACTATCGTGAGAAACACAAATTATCTCAGAAGAAACTGGCGGAAATCCTGGGAGTTACTCAACCTATGGTGGCCAAATTGGAGAGCGGCGATTACAATTACACGGTCGAGCAGTTATGGAAAATAGCTACCAAACTGAATTTTACGTTTAATATCGATTTTGAAATGAGATCTGAATATTCAGTTTATGCCAGCCTGGAAACGGAAGATAATATGTGTGCCGAGGGAATGGAGTTGGCAGCATGAATCCCAAAGAAGTGATGGCAGATTTTCAGTTCCTCGGTAACAGGGTTGTCAAATTGGTTATTGAAACAAAACGAATTGAAGAGAAAGGCCGGGCGGAGCTATTACATGATTTTGACTATAAAATAGCGGAGACATCGCAACAAGACAGTAGTTTTCTGGGAACTCTGCAATTATCTGTTCAGGTCAAGGCGAAAATAAAGAACAAGATTCTGTTTAAGATCGATTTAGTCATGGAGGGCGCTTTTGCTGGCAATTCAGAAAAAATCACCGAAGAGAAGTTTATAGAAATGCTTGAAATGAACGGTCTGGCCAATTTGATGAATATTTCGCGGGCCTACTTGGTTGGAGTGAGCGCCCAATCAGGAATCAATCCTCCGGTTCGGATACCGATGATCAATCTCCTCAAGCTGAGGGAAAAGAAACAATCGCACCCTGATTAATAATGCTGGTTCAAGGCGCCGGGGCAATCCAGCGCCGCCCAGACCATCTCCGCCGGCACCAGGCCCCGGCTATCCGCCAGGGAGGATTCCGGGACCCATATGTCGGACAAACCGCCCCCGGCCAGCCGGCGGTTGGCGAATACCCTCAGTCCGTCTCCTGCTGCCCTTTTGGTACCGCATACAAAACATCCATGATACCAGATTCCCTCCGTGATACCCTGGTCAGCCGGGGTATTCATGACCTGCTCCAGGGTGGGCGGATCAGGTACGGTGATCCCGCCCGCCCACGGTTTTCCCGAGGCCACCGGGATCTCCCCATCCATCAGCAATACCTGGCCGTCGTCACCGCCGATGACTGGCAGGGGCGTATCCAACCGCGGCGGGTCACCCATTCGGAGATGGAAACGGGAGAACCGCCCGGCTGATGGAATTCTACCTATTGTTGCGGGCGGGACTGCCCGACGTGGCGTCGCACATATTATCGAACCATTACAACGATACCCGCGAGGCCTATTACCGGCATATAGCGACAGCCACCAGAGAGATGGACCTCACCAGGTTCATCGCCTATGCGGTCCAGGGTTTCCATGATGGTCTGACCGAGGTCCTGGATTTGATCTTGGCCAATCAGAAGAAAACCATATGGGAAAATTACATCTACTCGGTGTTGGACGCAGCCAAGGTTACCGGCAAGACTAAAGGGGTTATAGAGCGGCAGCGGGCATTGGCCCTGAGTTTGCCGACCGACCGGTATTTCTCCGCCGACGAGCTGATGATCACCAATGTGAGGGTGGTCAGACTATATCAGGGCTTGTCGAACGTTACCCTGAAACGGGATATGAAGGCTCTCATAGAGAAAGGATTGGTCCTGGAGCAGAAGGGATCATATATCGGTAATATCAACCTGCTCCTGAGCAGATTGCCGGCTACCCGGGACCAGCGTTGAGGGGCTCTGCTGGAAATAGCGTGAAGTACAACAGAAATGCCCCTATGCCATATCAATCTCATTCCATCTCCATCTGTTGTAGCTGTTGCAGCTGATCGCGCCTGCTATAGACCACTGCGGTCACCTGCACTTTTCGGGCGGCTTCATCGACCCAGAAGTACACGAGGAAGTTTTTGACCGGCATCTTATGCACACCGCAGCTGTGCCACGGCTCTTCTTCAGTCAGGGCAACCCGATTAGGAAGCTGTGAGAGCGATGCTATGGCTTCTTCCAGCACATCAAGCAGACGTACGCTGTTGTCGGCGCTGGCTGGCTAAAAGCAACATAGTGATTTCTACAATGTATTCATCTGCCATTTGGTTTATCTATCTCCCGCCTCAGTTCTGAAAAGACTTCAGGAGCAGGGCGAGAGCGGCCGGCCTTGGCGTCATCAAGTCCGCGCTGCATCATTGAATCAAACGCGGCATTATCCATCTCGTCACGTGCTGTCGGTATATTGTGAACGGTGAGTGCGAAGGGGATTCCCTTCGTCATGATGATCTGCTTGTAGAGCATATTTATCACAACGGAGGCCGGAATACCGAGCTGGGCCATGATGGATTCAGCCTGCTCCTTGATGTGCGGTTCAACACGGGCAAGAACATTTGCGGTTTTTGCGGCCATGGTTCATACCACCTTTCGTCCCAATTATGTTCTTTTGTATAACGATTGGCAATACATATTAAAGGAAATTTTGAATCTGCGATCATGCCTTCTCTCGCAGATCAATTCACTGGAAAAAGGAATACACTCCCGAATTGTAGAACATCTTCCTTAAAGACAAGCAAGCTTCAAGGGGGAGTGCCTGCATGCCGTTCCAGATCGTGCGTAACGACATAACCAAGATGAAGGTCGATGCCATCGTCAACGCTGCCAACTCGGCCCTGCAACAGGGCGGGGGCGTGTGCGGCGCCATCTTCGCCGCCGCCGGCGCCGATAAACTGCAGAAGGCCTGCAACCAGATCGGCAGCTGCGCCACGGGCCAGGCGGTCATCACCCCGGGGTTCGACCTCCCTGCCAAGTACATCATCCATACCGTGGGGCCGGTCTGGCAAGGCGGCATATGAGGGGAGCCCGCCCGGCTGCGCGAATGTTACCTCAATTCCCTGCAGCTGGCCCGCCAGCATAAATGCCAGTCCATAGCCTTTCCCCTGATCTCCTCCGGTATCTACGGTTATCCCAAGGATCAGGCCCTGAAGGTGGCCACGGCGGCCATAACCGAATTCCTGCTGGAGCACGACATGATGGTCTATCTGGCGGTCTTCGACAAGCAAGCCTTGTCGGTCAGCGGCAAGCTTTTCGACGATGTGCGGCAATACATAGATGACCATTACGTGGCAGAGGTAAAAGCCAAATTTCATCGCTCCCCGATCATGATCGAACAGGAAATAAAGGAAGCACTGATCGTAGGCGAACCACTTAAACTGCCTGAAGCCAGCCTGGAGAAGATCCTGGAGCGGCGGGAGGAATCATTTACCCAGATGCTCTTGCGCCTGATCGATGAGAAGGAATTTACCGACGTCCAGACCTATAAACGGGCCAATATCGACCGCAAGCTTTTCTCCAAGATACGCAAAGACCACGATTACAATCCCAGCAAGCGCACCGCCATCGCCCTGGCGGTGGGCCTGGAACTAAACCTGGACCAGACCCTGGATATGCTGGGCAAGGCCGGTTACACCCTGTCCCACAGCAGCAAATTCGACCTCATCATCGAGTATTTCATAACCCAAGAAGTTTACGACATTATGGAAATCAACCAGGTATTGTTCTTCTACGACCAAAATCTGCTGGGCGCCTGACAGCCCTTCCGCCCCCATAAATATTTGTCGCCTGCCAAGCGACCACCGGCCCCTTCTCGATTGTTATCATGGAGACAGCAATTGAGAGGGGGCTCACTATTATGAAGAAAGACCTTACCGAACTGGTATTCATCCTGGACCGGAGCGGCTCCATGGCGGGGCTGGAGAGCGACACCATCGGCGGCTACAATGCCATGCTGAAGAAGCAGAAGGCGGAGGCCGGCGAGGCCACCGTCACCACCGTGCTGTTCGACGACGCTTATGAACTGCTGCACGACCGCATCGACATCCGGGGCATCAAGCCCATCACCGAGAAGGATTATTATGTCCGCGGCAGCACCGCGCTGCTGGACGCCCTGGGCCGGACCATCAGCAAGATCGGCAATGCCCAGCGGCACACCAGCGACGAGCTGCGGGCGGAGAAAGTCCTGTTCGTGATCACCACCGACGGGATGGAGAATGCCAGCCGCGAATACGACTACACCAGGATCCGGCACATGGTGGAACGGCAGCAGCAGAAGTACGGCTGGGAGTTCATCTTCCTGGGCGCCAACATCGACGCCTTCGATACCGCCGGCAGGATGGGCATCAGGCCCGACCGGACCGCCAACTATCATGCCGACAGGGTCGGGACCGCGACGAATTTTATGGCGGTGAGCGAGGCGGTGACCCAGATCAGGGGCCAAAAGACCCTCAGCGAGGACTGGAAAGCGGACATCGAGGCTGATTTCCGCAGCCGCAAGGGGAAGAAACGGTAGGAGGGGGGAGGGTTAGACACCGCTGAAAGAGTGTCTTAATGTGTCATGCAGAGCGTTAGCGAAGCATCTTACCACTGTATAGGGACATATAATAC
>JAAYJY010000020.1 GCA_012522705.1 Syntrophomonadaceae bacterium
GCCTGATACCGAAAGTTATTCCTCCGCCAAGGGAGGCTTGTCCGCTCTTACCCATTCTTTGGCCATGAGCCTGGCCGGGCGGGTGAGGGTCAACTGCATTTCCCCTGGTTGGATAGACAAGACTGGTTCCGAGTGGAGTCGGGAGGATCGCGAGCAGCACCCGGTAAAGAGGTTGGGTCGCCCTTTGGATGTGGCCCGATTGGCCATGTTCCTGTGCAGCGAAGAGAGTAATTTCATTACCGGCCAGGACATTGTGGTGGACGGCGGGATGAGCCGGCTGATGATATACCATGAAGATTTTGGCTGGAAGTTTGAGCCGGAACCGAAGGAACACAAACACGGAGAAGGTTACGGTGGGACCGCCCACAAATGAAAATAATAGCTTTCCCAAACATTGATAGTTGTTTGTCCCTGTAATACTTTAGTTGGGCTTGGACGAATATGGGATCAGCGAATCAATGCCAAAAAGGAAGTCCGCAGTAGGGAATCGTATTGGCCGGGATCTTAATCAAGGCCAATTAACACCAAACCATCCTGGAACACTTACGGATAAAGATCTCTCCCATCAATTCGCCCGTAAGACTCATGTTCAATCTGGATAGTCTCCCCCGGGCGGTTAGGCCCGGTCTGCGGACAACCTTTATGCTCATTTGGCGGCTGGCTGGTTTTTGCCAGGCGGCTCTGGTATATGTATGTGCAATTATTATCATATATTCGCGTAATAGTTGGGAAATCCTTTTTTCATGTCCAGGGAATTTGCTATACATACGAACGGCGTCCGGCTACAGATGTTGGATAGAGTCAAAAAAACGATAAGGCCGGTCCAATAGACCGGCCTGGCGATTCGCATTAGCTTGCAGATCTGACGATCGGTCTCAGGGTAGATGTGCCCAGAGCTAGTTCCCGGTTGGCACAGTATTTGTCCATAGCGGTCACCACAAAGGATTCCCGGAAACGCGGCGGGGTCAAGGTCACCGGCCACATGTGCTTGACTATGATATCCCTCTCCAACTTGTTCAAGGGGAAATGCTTCTCAGCATTCTCCAGAGCAATGCCGGGATGGCGGAAACAATGGATGCCCTGGGCCGGTTTGGACACCCGGGAATCATAGAAATAGAAATCGTGCAGCAAGCCGCCCCGGGCGGCTGACTGGTAGTCCAGCCCCAGTTTTTTGCACATCACAAAACTGAAATACGACACATGCAGGCAATGTTCCAGCCGGGTGACGTGATAATGATGAGTGAAATCATCCAAAGCCAGTAAAAGTTTGCTGCTGGCCACATCACTGATGCAGTTATTGTACTCCCGGTGGTTTTCCAGGCTGACTATTAAGTTGAGTTTATCCGTTATTAAATCAATCACGTCATTGATTATACCAGCTTGAAAAACGTTTTGCACTAAAAAAGTGGCGCAAATATGCGAAGTGCGTTCTGCCCAAATCTGGTCCGTTTGGGCAGCTTCTTCCATTCTTCTGGTTTTATCTCCTCGCTTACTGCAAAAATGTCCAGCAAATCCTTTTTTATATCGTCCAGTACTGGGGAACCGCTGATCCACACCCCGTTTTCGAAATGGAGGAAAAAGCTGCGGTAATCCATATTTATGCTGCCCATCACCGCGCTGTTATCATCGCTCAGGATGATCTTGGCATGCATGAAGCCAGGAGTGTATTCGTAGATTCTGACCCCGGCCTCCATCAGAGAACCGTAATTGGAGCGGGTGACCATGTGGACGTACCAGTGGTCCCAGATCCGAGGGGTGACGATACGGACGTCGATGCCGCCCTTGGCCGCCATACACAGCATACCGTGCATGGTGTTGTCGATGACTAGATAGGGAGTAGTAATCCATACATATTGATGGGCTTCGCCGATTATCTGCAGAAACACCTCCTGGGCAGGGTTCTTGGGATTGTTGACCGGTCCATCGGCAAAGGGCTGATAGTAACCCGAACACGGCAACTGGATAGTGGGGCAGTATCGGGGATAATCCGAGCGGGTATCATATTCGGAATCCCACATCTGCAGGAAAGTCACCGTCAATCCCCACACTGCTTGTCCTTCCAGGCGGATAGCGGTGTCTTTCCAGTGGCCCAGCCTCTTGTCCAGGTTGACATATTCATCGGCAATGTTGGTGCCCCCGGTATAACCAATATTTCCATCGATGACGGTTATCTTCTGGTGATTGCGGTAATTTATAAACATCCGGAAAATATTGGCGTGGAGTGGATGAAACATCATAACCTGCAGGCCCTCGCTCCTCAGTTCCCTTACAAAGGAATTGGATACCTTGGTGATGCTGCCGAATTCATCCATCAAAATGCGCACCTCCACCCCCTGCTGGACTTTTTCACGCAGTATGTCATGAATCCGATCCCATATGTGGCCCTCGGCGATTATGAAATACTCGATAAAGATAAAGTGGCTGGCCTGCTCCAGGTCTAAGATAAGCTGCTCAAACTGGTCCTCCCCCAGGGGATAGTAGGACGCCCGGGTATGGTTGTAGATGGGAAAACCCTCTTTTATCAGATAGGTGCCGAGGCGCTGTTGATCAGGGTGCGCGGACATGAAATCCTGGTACACAGCTGCATCCTGCTGGGCGAACTGAGTGCTGTATTGAACGCTGTTACGGACCTGGTGGCTCCTCTTGTGGGTCAGGCCGGTGGTTCCCCACAAAAGGAAGAGTAGATACCCAAAAACGGGCATGGCCATCATTATTATCAACCAGACGATGGTATAGTCCGAGTTGCGGTGTCGGGCCACCACAAAAAGGATGGTCATCGCTCCCAGCACTTCCAGCAGGAAGTAGATATACAGGGAATGAGACCGCAGGGTATCGACCAGGTAGTATAACACCCCCAATTGGCCCAGCAAAGCCAGAGCCACCATGACTACTTTCAAGGTACCCTTGGTTCCGACCCTTTTCTTCTGCCTTGGCGCGGTGGATCCGCCGGCAACTGCCTCGCTCATTTCTCTCTCCTGCCAGTCATTCGGTTTGTTTGAAAACTGCCTCTTGTTTAATATATTATTGCTTATCTCGGATGACGAAGCAAAACCTCGCTCAAAGAGTCGCGTCAAGGTATTGTGGTTTGATTTAAACTCCCGTATTGCTTGGACAGAACGGTCGGCGGTTCCGGTGTTTGTAGCTGGTTCGGCAGCCCAAAGTCCAAGCTGGTTGCTTTCACATATCGATGGGTTGGTCCGGTACCCTGCCAGCTGGTTGATCTTCAGGGGGCTTCGGTATTTTCCTTGCTGTGCTTTTATACTGGCGATGCAGGTATATGGGGTAGAAAACTGCCGTCGCCACCGTGCTGCCCACCGCAAAGACCAGGGTTATGATGAAAGCGGGTGAATCCGGATCGGTGACTGTATGCCCGAGCAAGGTGTACAGCTCCATATTAGGCGCCAGGCCCAGCAGTGATCCGCGCAGGTAGGGGCGAAAAGGGGTGGCCAGGGCGCCCATGAGTATGGAAGCCAATTCCACCGGAATGACGTCGGTGATCCGCAGTACGAAGGCAAACAGGGTAGGGTCCTGGTTTTGGAGATGGATCACTGACTGAAGGCGGGGATGATTCCGGTAAATCCGGTCAACCATGGCGGTTCCGCAGAAGCGGCCGGTGTAGTAGGGGATAGTGGCCGCCATGAGTATCCCCAGGGAGTTGAGCAGCAAGGCTTCGATGGGATTAAATATCAGTCCCCCGGCCATATAGAGTAGCACGATGGGGACCAGGAAGGCAAACGTTTTAAAGAGATACAGTGCCAGCAGGACCAGGGCGGCAATGGAATGATGACGTTCGATGGCAAGAACAAAAAAATCCAGGGTGAGCTGGTCGCGGTAGTGCAGGGTAACCAAAGCCAGGATCGCAATCAGGGCGGTCGAAAAGATCACCGGCCACTTGCCGGGAGAATATATTTTCAGTTGGCCTGTTGGTCCCATATTCATCCTCCCCCTGGCCGCAATAAAAGGTACTCCGTCTGCCATTCAAGACGATGATCACGGCAACTGGAGCGATTCGGCCCCGTGCCATGGACAGTTTTCGGTCCGACACGCTTATCCGTTCGCCCGGCTCAGCCTCCTCTGCATCCATATCCCTAATCCAAACAGCAGCGCAGTTGCCAGGCAGGCCGCAAACACGGCGATATAATCCTGATGGTAAAGGTTGGAGCCGATATAAGCGGACAACAGGATCCCCGGTACCCGGGCGGTGGTAGCGGTCATAAGGAACTGAAGGGAGTTTATGGGGCTGACGCCCGCCACATAGGTCATGATGTCCTTGGGAAGCCCGGGAATCAGGAATAGTAAAAATACGATCAATTTGGACTGGGGTCTGTTGATCAGGGTCTCGATGGTGGTCAGCTTTTTCTCCCCGAATAGGAGTCTGACCAGCGGATATCCCAGCAGCCGAGCGATGCCGAAAGACAACAGGGTGCCCAGTAAAGATCCGGCTACGGCATAGACGGTCCCCATCCAGGTCCCGAAGATGTAACCGGCGGCCAATTGGACTAATTCTCCCGGTATAGGGGTAACGACTATCTGGGATGCCTGCAGGAATATGAAGACCACGAAGCTTTGCATCCCGAAGGAGGATAGAAATGTACCTAATCCCTCTCTGTCCTGGAGCAAGGGGGTGATTACGCTTCCATACCGGACGCTCAGGTATGCAACCAGAGCTACGAAGCCCAGCACTGCCGTGCTGTAAAACATGATCTGGATTTTACGGTTCATGGTGACCTCCGATTAGCTTGAGGGCTGTATTTCTTATACTGCATACTGGTTGAGGTTTTTCCTTATTAACAACCTCACGAATTATATTATAGCTGAACTTAAATAGACATACGCCAATAACAGCATGAGCTGTCAAGGAAAGCATTAGAACGGGGTATTCAATCGGACCGGATCAGGGCATCCAGACGGTCTGGTTATTGTCGGCAGAAGAAAAAAGAGGCTGGGCAGGGATCCTGCACAGCCTCCTGATTGGTTATTCAGTTTTGGGTGTGGTGCGTCGTTGCTGGTGTCTCGGTTCCGACGGGAGCGACCGGGCGGTTCCAGCCATGCTGGGGAATGATTATCTGTTCCCTTATGTTTAGAACGATGGCACACAAGCGCCCTGGTAGGTATCCTCCAGGAATTTTTTTACTTCCGGTGATTGCAGGGCTTGGCCTAATTTAACGATGGCATCCTTATCCTTGTCCTCCGGCCGGACTGCCAGCACGTTGGCAAAAGGCGAATCCTTGGGTTCCATAAACAGAGAATCCTGCACTGGATTCAGGTTGGCCTCCAAGGCATAGTTGCTGTTGATAACGCATATCGCGGCATCATCAAGGGTCCGGGGCAGCATGGCGGCATCCATCATGATGATATCCAGGTTCTTGGCATTCTCGGCTATATCCTTGGTGGTGGCAGTTACCCCAACACCTTCCTTCAACTTGATTAGTCCGGCGCTTTCCAGCACCATCAGGGCTCGGCCGCCATTGGTGGCGTCGTTGGGGATGCCTACTTTGGCTGCGTTGGTCAGCTCCTCCAATTTCGTGACCTTTTTGGAGTAAATCCCCATGGGCTCATTGTGGACCTTGACCGTCCAGGCCAGGTTGGCGTTGTTTTTGGCATTGAAATCGTCCAGATAGGGTATGTGCTGGAAGAAGTTGGCGTCTATTTGCTTATCCTTCAGGGATGGGTTCAATAGCACATAATCGGTGAAGACCTTGATCTCCAGATCGACACCTTCCTTGGCCAGCAGGGGTTTGGCTACCTCGAGTATCTCAGCATGGGGTTTGGCGGTGGCTCCTACCACCACTTTGGCCGGGGCCGGCTGGTCGGATTGACCGGTCGGAGCCGGCGTCTCGGTTTTGTTACTGCAGCCTGCTACGATGGCCATCAGGAAAACCGCACAGACTATAAGCAGCAGTCTTTTTTTCATTCAAGGTTACCTCCTCTGATTTGTAATTTTGGCCGCCCATTTGTCGCCCGCCATCTGAACGCATTGGACGAATGCGATCAGGACGATGACGGTGACCCACATGACCAAATCTTCATAACGCTGGTATCCATAGTAATAAGCCAGGGTGCCCAATCCACCTCCTCCCACAATACCAGCCATGGCCGAGTATCCGACCAGGTTGATGGTAGTGATAGCCACTCCCAGGACAATAGAAGCCCGCGCTTCCGGGAGCAGCACCTTGGTGATGACCTGCCAGGCATTGGCGCCCATGGACAGGGCAGCCTCGATGAGACCCCAATCGATCTCCTTCAGGGAAGTCTCCACCATACGAGCTACGAAAGGGATGGCCGCCAGGGTAAGAGGCACCATGGAAGCCACTGTACCGATGGGGGTTCCTACCACCAACCGGGTAAGCGGTATCACCAGGATCAGAAATATAATGAAAGGGATGGAACGCACCGCATTGACAAAGGAGCCCAGCAAACGGTTAAATCCCTTGCTCTCCAGGATGTGTCCTTCTTCCGTGGTAACCAGAATCACTCCCAGGGGAAGGCCGAATACGTAACTGAGTCCGGTGGATATGACGACCATGTAAAGGGTCTCCCAAGTGGCTTGCAGCACCATTTCCCATACCCAAGCCAGGTCGGTTCCCATGCTTATGCCCATAAGAGCATTGACTGCTGCGGCAATACCCGTTGTTATCATGAAATCACCTCAACTTCCAGGCCGCGGCTGCGCAGAAAACCCATCGATAGGTCCACCGCTGCCTGATCCCCGATCAATTCCAAGGTCAGGTGGCCAAAGGGGACATCCTTGACCCGGTCAATATTGCCGTAAAGGATATTGGCGTCAACATCATGCTGCTTTATCATGGCCGAGATCACCGGTTGGCCGGCCGAGGCTCCGATGAAGGAAACCCGCACCAGGCAGGAATAGCGGTCTTGGTGCTTGCCGATAAGGGTGCTGATGTATTCCTCGGGAGCGTCTTTGTGGACGATGGCATTGATAAAACTCTGGGAGGTGGGGGTACTGGGGTTGCTAAAGATGGAGATAACATCGCCTACCTCTACGATGCGCGATTCGTTGATTACCGCTACCCGGTCACATACTTGCTTGATCACATTCATGTCATGGGTGATCAACAGGATGGTTAAATCCAGTTGCTGGTTTATATCCTTAAGCAGCTTGAGGATGGATCGGGTGGTCTCCGGGTCCAGGGCCGAGGTAGCCTCATCGGAGAGCAATAATTTGGGGTCATTGGCCAGGGCCCGGGCGATACCCACCCGCTGCTTCTGTCCGCCGCTTAACTGGTCCGGGTAGACCCGGGCCTTATCGGTGATGCCCACCAGTTCCAGCAGTTCCTCCACCCGCTGTCGGGCTTGCGGTAACGGGGTTTGGGCGATCTCCAAAGGAAACATGACATTGTCAAAGACTGTCCGCGAAGAGAGCAGATTAAACTGTTGGAAGATCATGCCGATCTTCTGTCGGGCCAACCGCAGTTCCCGTTGGTTGAGGGAATTGATGTCCTGGCCGTCGACCACGATGGTGCCCCGGGTAGGCTTCTCCAGCATGTTTATGCAGCGGATCAGGGTGCTTTTGCCCGCGCCGCTCAAGCCTATAATACCGAAAATCTCGCCGCGGTTTACGGAGAGGTCCACTTCTTCCAGAGCCATGATGTCCTGGTGGGGAGTGTGGAATATTTTTGTAAGGTTGTTTATTTCGATCAAAGGGGTGGGCCTCCAGCTATATTCATTTCCCTATTCGGTTGAGGGTTGTCTTTCATAAATATTAGCATAGTTCGAGCTAAACCGTGCATAGAAAAGACAAATGGAAGCGCAGCCGGTTTCTCGGCCAGAAAAGAGCCTCATGAACCCGGCATCATCTGCCGGGCAATATGGGCTATAATTAATAAACACTCTGTACCGGTTTTGCGGTGGGGGAGAGTTCGGGACAGGCCCAGCCGCACGGCTGGATTTTAAGATTGGCGGTGTTGGGGATACAAGAAGGTAACAACGGATCGAGAAGGAGACCATTTCCGGGGAGGAATTCCTGCAGATCCTCAACAAACCGACGGGCGGGTAAGGTTAACCAGGGCAAACGGATAAATATGAAAAAATGAAGGAATAAAAAGGTCCGGGCAGTATTATAATCATATGTCCGAATGTACCTTTCGCAGAGGGGGGAGTACAATATGGCCGCGAACCCACAGATGGAGACACTCAAAAAGACCATCGATGTTTTGAAGAACCTGCACCAGCTGAATAATATGAACCCGGTGTTGGCTCAATATGAAAAAGGTTTCCTGGATGCCCTGACCACCATTGAGATGTCGATATATACGATTGAGACCCAGAGCATGGTGACCGAAAGCATGACCCAGTTCTGGAACATGTTTAAGATTCCCGATTACTTTAGTAAAAGCGGGGAAACGACCGAGGGTGAGAAAAAGTAAGGACAAGGACTTACTGTACATGATGATGCTGATGGCCGCTGTCGTCGGCCATTTCATAGCAGTATTTGCCTTAGTTACAACGGGACAGCATAGAAACCAGTTCAGCTCCACATAATATGATCAGGCAATTATGATTGGAGGGAAGAAAGAAATATGCAGACCCAGAAGATGGATCATCCCAATCCGGGGATAAAATGTATGGTCGATTCCTGTTACTTCTATATGCGCGGGGACCATTGCTGTGCTGACAAAATAGAGGTGGAGCCTAAACAGGCCGCTAATTCTGAAGAGACCGATTGTGCCACCTTCGTACCCCACCGGATGTAACCGGAGACCGATAGCCTGCCCGTCTTGCTGGAGACCGGCAGGTTTTTTGTTTTCTGACCCAAAATGGGGTGATAGTCTAAGGTTCCAGGCGCCCATTTTTTAAGGTTAATGTTTTCTATAAGAGATCCCCGGTATTTCTTATATGCACCTTTACGTCCACGTTGATGTTGACCTTTTCGATGAACCCTTCGTCGATGGTGTTCTCCAGTTCACTGCGCCACTTGGCCAGGGCGTATTTGCTGATGTCGATGCAGTCCACTTTGAACTCCCCTTGCATTCTCTCGATGAATGATTGACATTCGCTCTCGATGTCCGCGGCGATCTGTTCTTCAATCTTAGGCAGGGATTGCCGGTCCCGGGTGAGAACGTCCGATCTTTCGTGTTCGATCAGCTCCCCCTTCAGGATTATGGTGATATTGAATGTAAACTGGTTGCCCTGGCGTTCCACCCTGACTTTGCGGTGATTGCCCACAAAGACTGTGCCCCGGTCGGTCTCCTCTCCGTCCCGGGTCATGATAAAAGGTATGTAAGCCATGCTCTGGGCTCCCCGCAGCAAGGCCAGGGGGCGTGACTCATCCAACCCCACCCGGCCAATTAATCTATCCTTCCTGAATATACCCATTCCGGATATCCTGACCTCACCTGCATCTTCTTTTAGTATGGGCAGCACCGGATTCCTACCCGGGCTGGTAGAATGGATGGCGAAATCATGAAGGGTGACCACCGGGAAAAAGGATTTGTTATTGACCTTTTGCAGCAGATCGGTTACGTATAGGCCCAGGTCAGGGAAATCCGAGGGTTCTGCTGTTAGTAAGTCACCCGACTGCCCTTCCGTCATTGCCAAGTGGAGTGAATTGCTGAGTACGGGATTGCGGAGGAGTGAATCCATCACCGGAGCGATGCCAGAGATGCACAGGGATTCTCCAAATAGGTAGACCTGGATCATACGGGTCATGATGATTTCTGGATTTATGTAGGCCCTTTGGTCACGGGAGCCCGAGATGGAGACCCCGGACACCTTTTCTATCCTTACTTTTTCTTCAGTATCAGGGTTAAGATTGGGCAATAGGATTGTACCCTCATATCGGACCGGTTTGCCAAATTGGGTTCCGCCCTCCTGACTCAAGTCCACCGCAGCCAAGATCACTACCGATCTATCCGCGATATCCCGGGCATCCCAGCACCCGGACCCGAGCGCAATGGATGACAATATTATAATTGTTAGCAGAATTCTTCTAAACATTTTGCGTTCTTCCTTCCCTCATCTTGGCTGCCAGGAGATATAAAAGGGGGTAACCTAACCCAACTACCGGGTGAGTATAACCCTGCCAACCCGAATAGATGATTAATTCGACGATGCTGGTGGGAATTAACGAAAACAGGTAAGCCGCCGTTCCCGCTACCGTTAAAAGCATCAGGTAGTGTCTCCTCTCCTGTAGGTTTAATAACCGGGTCAGAGAGTAACCGCTCATGCAGAGCAGGTTGAAAACCGGTCGAAAGGCTACCGACCAGGCCACTAGAAAAAGCATATCCATGCGCTCCAGGAGCGGATAGCTGACAGATGTGAACATGGCCAGTACGGGCGTGATCTGCTCCTGCAGATTCTCCGGACCAAACACCATCAGGCAGGCGGCGGTGAACAGCATATAGGGAACCGTCACTGCTCCCCATGCGATTAACCCGGCCTTTAGCACTTCGTCTTTGTGGGTCACCATGAAATAGGCCACCATCAGGAACTCCATGCGGCCGTAATAAAGGGAGACATCGAAGGAACTCCGGGCTATGCTGAGGATGCCTGATCCGCCCACCGGCAGCAGATAAGTATGATCCGCTGCGGTTATTAATGGGTATACAATCAGGAAAAAAGCCGGCAGCAATAAATAAAACAATAATTCATTGATACGGGCCACCACCTGGGCCCCTTGACCGGCTACATAAAGAGAGACCAGCAGAATCAATAAAGATATGGCCCAGATTGGAGTCAGGGGCAGGAGGAAGATCGACTCCAAGAAAGCGAAACGGGCTATCTCTCTGGCCACAACAATTATCATATGCAAGCTTAAGATTATAACCAGCACCGAGCCGCCAATTTTTCCGAAAAGATACTGGGACATCTGGATAAAGTCCATTTCCGGAAACCGTCTTCCCAGCCTTTCGATCAGAACCAGTACCAGCAGGGGCAGCAGAGCTCCGACGAGTACTGCTATCCAGGCATCCTGCCCGGCCGCTTCGCTGGCAGTCCGGGGTATGGTCAGGAAGTTCACCCCCACCAGGGTCCCCATGATCAAGAAGCCCAATTGTTTGCTGGTCATCTGAAAATCGGGCTTATCGATCGCCGGTCACCTCCTGCCCGGCCTGCCGGACCTTATCCTGGCTGGGGATGGAGACGGGCCGTTTTTTCATGGTAGTAAGGAAAGATCTGATGAAGGAGTCTTTTAGATCGCTATAACGGGTGGGGGACAGGGGTCCCATAAAGGGTACACCGATGCTGGTCATGCTGATCAAGTGGGTTAATAGAATCAGCCACATCAAGGCGAACCCGACTGCACCAAAGGCGGCGGCGGCCAGGATCATGGGCAGCCGGAGGATGCGGGATACCAGGGCTATACCCGGAGAAGGCAATACGAAGGTGCACATGGCGGAAAATGAGGCCACGATGATCGCCGCCGGGCTGGCAAAGCGGGCGGTGATGGCCGCTTGCCCCATTATTATGCCCCCCACTACCCCAACCGTCTGGCCTACGTTGCCAGGCAGGTGATGTCCGGCTTCGATTACCAACTGCATCATGACCTCAAGTATCAGGATCTCAAAAACGACCGGAAACGGTACTTGGTTGCGGAAACGGGCGATGGGCACCAGCAGCTCCGCGGGTATCAATTCCGGCTGGAAATTAACCACCGCTATATACAAAGCGGAGGTAGATATGGCCAGGAAGAAGGCCATGTAACGGAGGAGGCGGATGAAGGAACCAATCCAGGTGCGTTCATAATAGTCGCCGGGGGCTTGGAAGAACTCCACGAACAGGCTGGGGGAGGTAATGGTTGTGGGTGTGCCGTCCACGATGATAAGGACCCGTCCCTCCAAGATTTGCATGACCGCCTTGTCCGGCTTTTCAGTGAGCCGGTGCTGGTAGAATATGGACCAGGGCCGGTCTTGGATGAATTGCTCAAGCATGCCCGAGGCCGCGATCCCGTCAACATTGACGGCGTTGACACGGGTTTCGATTTCCTGGACGATGTTGGGGTCAGCGATATCCTCGATATAGATCATTGCTACCTGGGTACGGGTGCGCTGTCCCACCACCGTTTTCTTGACCACCAGCTTGGGGTCGCGCAGCCTGCGCCGCACCATGGAAATATTTATGTCCAGGTTCTCGATGAAACCCTCCCGGGAACCGCGCAGACCTCGCTCTGCGGGAGGTTCTTCGATGGCCCGCAAAGGGCCTTTCTGGATGTCAATGGATAATGCCTGGGACGAGCCTTCCAGCATGATGATGAGCATCCCGTCATAGATATCCCGGACCAGATCGGCCAGCCGATCGATTTTGCGGATTTGGCCCACGGTTAGGAGAGTACGGGCGATATACTCGGGCAATTCGGGGTCCTGGCTTCTCGGGTCTTCGCCGTCTTCCGCATATATCATCAGCGGTCTCAGGATGCTGGCGTTAAAGGTGTCGGTGTCGATCACCCCATTGACATAAAGGGCGTAAGCTTCCACCGGTTGCTGGGTGCCGATGAAAAAGGGCCGGTTGATGATGTCTTGACTTCTTTCTATATGCGGTTTAAGGAGAGTTTGTTTCCCGGTCAGGCTTTCCGGCAGGGTGATATCAGGTATGTTGATATTTTGCAGGTTTTTGGGTTTTTCCGCCGGCTCCGGGGCCGAAGGGGGAGTTGCAGGTTTCCTGGGTATTTTTCGCATCGTCGCTGTTACTCCTGTTCATTGCTACGGTATGCTTCCGCACACATTTATTGTTGTTTTCAAGGTGGCAGATACGTCTTATTGGTGACCAGGATCATCGGTCCGTGACATCATAATTTGTTTTCAAGGTGACAGTACACCCTTTGCTGTTGGGTTGATTTAAGGGGCCTGACCATCACGATGCTCATTTTTAACGCTGTTCCTGGTTTATTTGTAATAGGTTTCCCTCGATAGGGCGGAATATCCAAGCATACGCACCAATTTTAGTCAGTATTTTGTAATTAAGGATTCTGCCATATGGAATGAAAAACTGAATGCAACCAGAGCATTGATAGCAATGACCCGAACACCGTGTTTGAAATGATTAGAACGCTGTGTTTGAAATAACTGAAACGCTGCCCTTGGGGTGATGTAGAGTGAATTAGTGCAATTTTGAACGAAGTGAGGGATTGGGATTGAAAGAGCGAGACGCCCGCGCTGGCGAGGAAAATAAGAACAAAGCTGAACGAATATTCATTTTGGGGATTGTCGCCATGAGGTTAAGGCATTAGAATAAAATAAGACTAATAAATAAAGGAGGAGTATGGATGCAAATAGGGACCACTTGGGATGAGGGATTAAGTCAGGAGGATTTGGCCCGGTTAGTAGTAGACATGTTCCACCGTACATTAGTACATCACGTCTTATGGTTCAAGGAAGTCGATCATCAAAAGGGGTTTGAGGGAGCCCTGGACATTCTCGCCGATGCTTACCCCAAGAGTTATGGTACCCAGATGAACCGTTTGGGCAAGACTCTGGGGTTTGAGATGGTTAACGGCGTGCCTAAGCCGCTGTTGGATATGTCCCGGGACAATATCCTGGCGCTGATCACTAATATAGCCGTCAACTGGCTGGCCAACGACGGGATATGGTTCCAGGCCGTCGAATTCAAAGATGGGATGAATGACGCCAAGAGGACCAATGATTCTTGTTGGTCCTGGTTTTCCCCGTTTGAAGCCTGGTCCATCAAACGTTACCTGGGTCTGGGGGACAAACCGGGGCTGGAAGGATTGAAGAAGGCCCTGGGATTCAGAATGTATGCCCGGATCAACGTACAGTCGATTATTGATGAGAGCCCCAACAGTATTCTGTTCCAGATGAACGATTGTCGAGTGCAGTCGGCCCGCAAACGCCAGAAGTTGGACGATTACCCCTGTAAATCGGCCGGTCTGGTCGAATACGGGAGGTTCGCCAGTGCCATCGATTCCCGGATCAGAACCGAATGCATAGGATGCCCGCCTGATGAGCACCCGGATGAATGGTTCTGCTGCTGGCGGTTTATTCTGGAGGAAGAAGAGTAGCAAGTTATCATCTGCGGCATGTTGGAGACTGACGCCGCGGGAATAAGAACATAGCTGGGTTGGGAATCCCTCTGCGGTGCAATTGGCACCGTAGGGGGAATTTTCATGGGTAAGCAGTCATCAAATTGCCAGGCTAGGCACGGTAAAGCAGGCGGCCGTCATCGGTATAGGATCTGATTTGTCCCTGGTTGGACAGATAAGCCAGAAAAGCGGCGATACTGGCGGAAACGCGGAAATAGTGATTGCGGTTCACTTGAAGATGCTGGCCCGCAATCATGGTCCGGGTGATTTCCTCATGGGTCAGGGGCTCATGGAGTAATGCCAGCAAGGTCTCAAGGATATTTGCCAGCAGGGTCTGATTGGCTGCAACCACAGCCGGCAGGTTCTCCTGGCGGCCTCCATGGGAAAGATAAAGGAGGGGATAATCGCCGGCCCCGAGTTTTTTCAGGGTGGCCCGCTGCTGGCCGGGATCGGCCAGATAGAGAAAAGGATTAGAGTTCAACATTTCCGGAGCGATAAGGCTGTCGCCGGGGAAGAGCACGTTATCCGGAGTGCAGATGCCCAAGTGCCCCAGGGTATGGCCCCCCAGTTCCAGAATCTCGAAACGCTGGCCTTTGATAATCAATGGAGCTTCGCTGATCTGGTCGGTCACTCTCGATGCCTGGGGCATGACGAACTTGGCCTGCAGCAATCGGGGCGGGAACGCCCCGTACATTGAATAGGGCATCAATAGGGGCTGCTGGATGAAGGCGGCTTCAAAGGCAGACGCGAATATACGGCAATCGGTGCGGCCCTGAATAAAATGGTTACCGCCGCAATGGTCGGCATGGCCGTGGGTGTTGAAGATAGCATGGACCCGCCACCCCCGCCTTTCCAGGTTGTCCAGGATCTCTTTGCCCCAGGTCGCAGATGGTCCGCTGTCGATGAGCAGGCAGCGATAGTCGCTAAATACATATACTCCGATAGCGGCACCGTTGACTTCCAAAGCGTAGGTGCGGCCCTTTATTTGATGAAACTCCATGGCGGTGTCTCCCTATTCCGATTCCTGTCTTCAAGACGGTTAAACGAACAACAGGCCGATCATCTCATCATAACTCATTTGCGGCAGGTATGCCTGCAGGCTGATAGTTTCCAGACAGGAGCGGACATCTGACTGCCGGTATAGGGTTCCCACCAGATGGTATTCAAATTCCCTGAAGTCCCCCCGGGCGAAATAATCCCCGTATATCCGGCAGGCGCTGATCATTCCCCGTTTGATGTCCAGCCGGATATCGATATTACCCCAGCTGAAGGCCGCCGTCCGGCGCAGGGTAAAGGGAGGGGAAGAGCCGTAGGCCCAATCCCAACTGGCGTGCTTGCGGCAGCAAAGTTGTTGCACCCGCTTCAAC
>JAAYJY010000220.1 GCA_012522705.1 Syntrophomonadaceae bacterium
AACGGATGTCTTCGAACTAATCGGTCTGAGAATGCGTGTTGAAAAATCGGCCTGCACTTCTACTTTGAAACCAATATTGTACTTCTGGGTCATGGTTATTTCCATGTGGTGCAACCGATCCTTCAGAACCAACTGATCACCGATCAGAATCCTGACAAACCCAAATACCAGGCAGAAGATGGCAATAAATACGAATGAAACAGTAATGATAAGCGGCATCCTTACTCCCCCTTAGAATTCGATGTTGGTGATTTTTCTGATCAGCATGAATCCAATTAGCTCTGATACCGCTGCCACAGCCAGCACAATCATACCCGTAGTACTTTCAAAGAAGAAGCTCAGAAAGCCGGGATTGATCATAGATATTACCAGAATCAGAGCTATCGGCATAAAGCCAATGATCCATGATGAAACCCGTGCTTGCGCGGTCAGGACTTTGACTTCACCCTTCATCCGGATGCGCTGGCGAATGGTGTCCGCTATCTTGTCGAACATCTCGGCCAGATTACCGCCAATCGACCTTTGTATCAAGACCGAAGAAATCATTAATTCCAGGTCTTCATTTTGGACCCGGTTGATGAGGTTTTGCAGGGCTTGATCGGTTGTCACCCCCAGGTTGATCTCCCTTAATGTGCGCCGATATTCCTTACCCAGGGGACCGTGGGTTTCTTTGCCGACCGAGTCCATGGCCTGCTGAAAACTGTAGCCGGCGCGCAGGGAATTGGACATCCCGGTAAGCGCCTCCCCTATCTCTTCACTTAACAACGCTGCTCGCTGCGCCTTCTGATATTTTACAAACGCTATGGGTAGAAGTGCTCCGACCAGTGCGCCGATCAATGCATATAAGACATTATTACTGAAAACCAAAACCACCAAACCAAAACCTAGAGCCATTAATACCAATAGCCCGATGAATTCATCTATCCTCAATAAAATATCCGCTTTATCCAGGTCATCCTCTAATTTCTCCGAAAAAGACAACCCTGACAAGCCTTTACCGACTTTCGCTAGTATTTTTGTATAATCTATGCTGGCCAGCCTTTTTGCATCATCATCTGATTCTTCGCTGCCAACCTTGGTCAATTTATCAAGCCGTTCAAATATCTCACCCTTCTTCTCGCCTCTTATAAGAGTGAATCCTATTACCCCCAACAGGATGGCCAAAAATATCAACCCGCTGATTACATATTCCACGATCGTACCCCCACTTACCTAAGGCTGGGTTTAAATATCTCTTTATCCAGCCTGACACCCTCAGCGATTATCTTCTCATAACATTTGGGAGTGATCCCAGTTGAGTGATGCGCTCCCAGTACTTTGCCATTGCTGTCCACACCGGTCTGTTCAAACAGGAAAATATCCTGCAGCTGTATGACGTCGCCCTCCATACCCAGTATTTCTGTGATATGGGTGATAATACGGCTCCCATCACGCAATCGAGCCCCGTGGACAATGACGTCTATGGCCGAGGCTACCTGTTGCCGGATTGCTTTTAACGGCAGCTCCATTCCGGCCATCATCACCATAGTCTCCAACCTGGCCAGCATATCCCGGGGAGAATTCGAATGGCCGGTAGTCAAAGAACCATCATGACCGGTGTTCATCGCCTGCAGCATATCCAGTGCTTCACCGCCGCGGACCTCACCGACTACGATCCGGTCTGGTCTCATGCGCAGGCAGTTGCGGACCAGATCGCGTATGGTAACTGCTCCCTTGCCCTCGATATTGACTGTCCGCGACTCCAGCCTAACTACATGATCCTGACCCAACTGCAGTTCAGCCGCGTCTTCAACTGTAACGATACGTTCATTGTCAGGTATATAATTGGCCATCACGTTCAATAACGTGGTTTTACCGCTGCCGGTACCTCCGGAGATGATGACGTTCATACGCCCTTTAACACAGGCCTCCATGAATTTTGCCATATTTGGGGTCAAGGTACCGAAACGCATAAGGTCGCCTATGGTATAGGGGTTGGTGGCAAACTTACGAATCGTAATGGTAGGTCCGTCCAGTGCCAGCGGAGGTATAATAGCATTGACCCGGGAACCGTCGGGAAGCCGCGCATCTACGTAAGGCGAGCTCTCATCCACTCTCCTGCCCAGAGGCGAAACTATCTTGTCAATGATATGCATGACATGGTCGTCGTCGCGAAACATCACATCGGTCAAATATATCTTGCCGCCCCGTTCTACATAGATTTGCTTGGGACCATTGACCATGACCTCAGTTATGCTTTCATCCCGGAGCAGAGGCTCGATAGGACCTAATCCTAGAACCTCGTCCATGATTTCCGCAGCGATTACTTGTCTCTCCGAAAATGGCAGAAACATCGCATCGCGCTCTAACAGGCTCAATACTTTTTCCCGGGCGTACTTCGCAAGCTCCTCGCCCTGCAGTTCAAGCCTGCTTTCATCTTCTATGGCATCGATGACGTCCCGATGAACATTAGTTTTGAGTTCCGCATATTTATCGGGTCGGTCCTGCTCCTTTTCCTTCTTAATGCTCGCCGTCCAGTTCTGCTTGGCCTCATTATTAATTTGTCCTTGTAAGCGCTGCGCCAAAGACAATCACCTCACCCCTATCTGTTAAATATGTTTATGAAACCCGTTTTCTTGCTTTTATTTCCCTTTTCTTTGCCCTGCCGCAAATCATTTTGATAACCAAGGTCGTCTATTATCAGGCGGGCAACCCGCTGGACAGCCTTGCTTACGGGGGTCTGAGGATGACTTAATACAAACGGAACCCCCTTGTTGGCTGCGTTGACCACGGTATTACCTTCGCTGGGGACCTCCTCCGCCGCCAGGAAGTCGATGGTCTTCTCCACATCGTGTATATCAACGCCAAACTGTTTAGCTCCGCGGTTGATCACCAATTTGGTTTTACCGCTGCCGGTACCTCCGGAGATGATGACGTTCATACGCCCTTTAACACAGGCCTCCATGAATTTTGCCATATTTGGGGTCAAGGTACCGAAACGCATA
>JAAYJY010000221.1 GCA_012522705.1 Syntrophomonadaceae bacterium
GATTGAGTAAGATCAGGGCATCCGGTTAGGAGTAAATATCGGTATTTGTTCTGGGTTTACATAGACAAAGTCAAGCCCGTATTCCATGCCATGATTGCATGGAACACGGGCTTTTCATTTCCTGGGCCGGGCCAATGGTAACCGGGGCAGCCTGCCAGGCGAATGGTGGCCGGAGTTGTTGGCAGCTGAACGTTGCCAACCAGGATTGACTGTTTACCGAGCAACTATGTTGACCAATTTACCCGGTATCACGATGGTCTTAACTACCTGTTTGCCAGCCAATAGTTCCTGGATCTTGGGTTGGGCCAGAGCCAGATCCTGCAGATCATCTTCGCTCAAGCCGGTGGGAACCATGATCCGGTCCCGGACTTTGCCGCTGACCTGAATCGCTATTTCGATCTCATCCTGCACCAGAGCTGCAGCATCCCAGCGAGGCCAGCTTTGCAAGCTTACACTATCCTGATGTCCGCACATCTGCCATAACTCCTCGCAGATGTGAGGTGAGAAGGGGCTTAACAGCACGATCATGGTTTCGACTGCTTCTTTCAAAACCGACAAGTCCTGTTCATCATGATCGAGATAGGCGGTCAGCATGTTGTTCAATTCCATTATGGCACTGATGGCAGTGTTGAAATTAAAGCGCAGTTCTATATCGTCGCTGACTTTCTTGATGGTGGCATGGGTCTTGTAGCGGAGCTGCCGGGCTTCTCCCTCCAGCTGGCCGAACTGCGGCGGCAGGCTGATGTCCCGGATATCGCCGGCACAGCTGTTGACCGTCCTCCATACCCGGTTAAGAAAGCGGTATGAACCTTCCACTCCCTGGTCGCTCCATTCCAGGTCGCGTTCCGGCGGGGAGGCGAACAGGATGAACAAACGGGCGGTGTCAGCACCGTAGGTATTGATTATTTCTTCGGGACTGACCACATTGCCTTTGGACTTGGACATCTTGGAACCGTCTTTCAACACCATGCCCTGGGTGAGCAGGTTGGTGAAGGGTTCATCGCAGGACAAGAAATCCTGGTCATATAAGAATTTGGTGAAGAACCGGGAATACATCAGATGCAGTATGGCATGCTCCACTCCGCCGATATATTGGTCCACCGGCATCCAGTAATCAACGGCTTCCTTGCTGAAGGGCAAGGTGTCGTTGTGGGGATCGCAGAACCTATCGAAGTACCACGAGGAGCAGACAAAGGTGTCCATGGTATCGGTCTCTCTACGGGCGCGGCCTCCACAGGAAGGGCATTCCGTCTTGTGGAAGGATTCCACATAGTTTAGGGGCGACTCGCCCGAGGGGCGGAATTCAACATCCTCCGGCAGCAAAACCGGCAAATCAGCCTCCGCCACCGGAATCAAGCCGCATTCTTCGCAGTAAACCATGGGTATGGGACAGCCCCAATAGCGCTGGCGGGATATCAGCCAGTCCCGCAGCCGGAAATTGATGGTACCTTCCCCGATCCCTTTTTCCTCCATATAGGCAACCACCTGTTGCTTGCCCAGTGTCACGCTCAAGCCATTAAAATCCCTGGAGTTCACCATTACCCCGTCCTCTTCGTAGGCTTCCTGCATACTGTCCCCATCGGCAGGCGAATCGGGGGACTTGATGACTACTTGTACTGGCAAACCATATTTACGGGCAAACTCGAAGTCGCGCTGGTCGTGGGCGGGGACGGCCATTATGGCGCCGGTGCCATAATCCACCAGGACATAGTTGGCGATCCAAATCGGTATCCGATCTCCATTCATTGGATTGAGGGCACAAGCGCCGGTGAAAACCCCTTCCTTTTCCGCATCTGTGGAAGTTCTCTCGGCCTCGCTGAGGAATTGCATCCGCTGTACGAATTCCTTCACCTTTTCTTCCTGGGGGGTTCCCTGGCTTATGGTTTCCACCAGGGGGTGTTCGGGAGCCAGCACCATATAGGTAATCCCAAATACAGTATCCGGCCGGGTAGTGAATACTGTCATTGTTTCGCTGCTGCCCTCGATCTGCAAGTCAAATTGGCCGCCCTCGCTGCGTCCTATCCAGTTACGCTGCATGATCTTGACCTTATCCGGCCAGCCCGGCAGCTTGTCGAGGTCATCCAGCAAGCGCTGGGCGTAGTCGGTTATCTTAAAGAACCACTGGGCCAGCTGCCGTTTGTTTACGGGCGTTTCGCATCTTTCACAGGCCCCATCGACGACCTGCTCATTGGCCAGTACGGTCTGGCAGGAAGGGCACCAGTTGACGGCTGCGCTTTTCTTGTAGGCCAATCCGTTTTCATGAAGTTTCAAGAACATCCATTGGGTGAACTTGTAATAGTCGGGTTTGCAGCTGGCCAATTCCCGGTCCCAATCATAGCTGATACCCAAGGTTTTGAGCTGCGATTTCATATTCTCGATGTTGGCGTAGGTCCAGCGGGCCGGGTGAGCCCCGTGTTTAATAGCGGCATTTTCAGCCGGCAAACCGAAAGCGTCCCAGCCCATGGGATGCAACACGTTATAGCCATTCATGGACTTGAAACGGGCCACCACATCGCCGATGGCATAATTGCGCACGTGCCCCATATGCAGGTTGCCGGAGGGATAAGGAAACATCTCCAGATCATAATATTTGGGCCGACCCGGGTCCTCCAAGACCTTGAAAAAATTGTGCTGGGCCCAATAGTTTTGCCATTTGGGTTCGATCGATTTAAAATCGTAGCGCCGTTCCATACAAGCCTCCTTATCATTTGTTCAGAAATCAAAAAACCCTCATCCCTGATAGGGACGAGAGTAATTTTCCCGCGGTGCCACCCATTTTGACAAGTATAAAATGGTGGAGCTAGTGGGATTCGAACCCACGGCCTCTTGAATGCCATTCAAGCGCGATCCCAACTTCGCCATAGCCCCACAACTTGACCACTCACAATGATAACGGTATAACCGCCCCAGGCTACTTGATTCACCTGCGATGCTCCCCGGCGAGTTCGACAATGTGCTTGCCACCTTCCACCACCGGTGACTCTCTGTCTACGGATTGCCTACTACTCCGGTTCATAGCATATTCACTCTTCATTTGACATTAGCCATTATAAAATAACTAACCTGCAAAGTCAAACCAAATTCTGCTGACAAACTGCCCACGGTTGAACCGGGGTGAAGTTTCGGCTAAACAGCCAGGCGGCAACGATAATTATAAACAAAAAAAGGGAATAAAAGGGAGATGCCGAATAAGAGATCAAGGTGGTGGGGATATGTTGGACCTGCAGAATAAATATGTTGTAGCCGCAGCCATATTGGTAATGGTATTGGTATTTGGAGCGGGTGTGAAATATGGCGATTCCAGGCCTCAAGAGGAATTTGAAGGTATAGTCCTGGAAGAACCGCAAACGATCCCGCCCAGTCAGGAAGAAGAGGCAAACATCCAGGTGTACGTCATCGGTGCGGTGGTCAACCCGGGAGTGTATAGGTTGCCAGTCGAAGCCCGGGTATTGGAGGCAGTTCAAATGGCCCAACCTTTACCGGAGGCTGACCTGGAAAAGATCAATCTGGCCCAGAAGATGGAGGACGGAGCAGCTATCCGGGTGCCCCGGGAGGGGGAGGACCCGGAGGTGTCCGAAGAGACTATCGAGGCTACAGGCACACTCGGTAACTCGGCTCAAGCCGGTAAGGTGAACATCAATAAGGCCAGCGTGCAGGAGCTTGATGACCGATTGCCCGGAATAGGTCCGGCCCTGGCCCAAAGGATAATAGATTACCGCACTCGGCACGGACAGTTTGCCAGTGTGGAGGAATTAAAGCAAGTCAGCGGTATCGGCGACAAAAAATATGCCGAAATGCAAGATCTTATAACCGTAAGGTAATACTATGTGGATATATTGGCCGGCTATATTGCTAAGTTTAGCCTTGGGGATATGCCTGGCATATTTCCAGGCCTGGTTTTGGACAGCAGTGTTGGCAGCGACCGCAGTCGTCGCGGGGGCAGTTCGGAGTCAATATCGCCCCCACTTGATAGCGGGCTTGGCAGCCACAGTGGTCGGCATCATGATCTATAGCTGGAACGTTGCCCCTTTCCCCCATGATTTGGAGGAGCAGCCCCGCTTTGAGGCCAGTGGCCGGATAGATAGTATTCCTACTTATGATGGCGAAAAATCGGTCTTCCTTCTGGATACCGGTGACAGCTCGCCATATAAACACCGTCTTAGGGTGGTTTGCCTGTTCGAGGCCGATTTCCAGCGCGGCGACACCGTGCATCTGGAGGGCCAGCTCAAGCCGCCCCGACCACCGGGAAACCCCGGACAGTTTGATTTCCAGGCTTATCTTGCCAACCAGGGGATATACTACAACCTTAATATAAAGAAAGCAGCCAATGCCCACTTACTCAGCTCGGCTCCCCCGCTGATAAGCTGGATAGATTCCCAGCGCAGCCGCGCCGAAAAGCTGGTCCGGCAGGTGTTGCCAGCCGAAGAGGCTGCCATTCTCCTGGGTATGATCTGGGGTGGCCGCACCGGTATAGACGATCGTCAATACGAGGATTTCCAAAAGACCGGCATAGTCCATCTGTTTTCGGTCGGCGGCCTGCATGTAGGTTTTTTACTGGTTCTGATCAATTGGTTGGTCTCTCTGTCTGGAGCAGGCTCCAAAGGCCGGTTCATAGCGGGTGTGTCCGGATTGCTGCTTTATGGCACCATGGTGGGGTGGCCGCCCCCGGTGATGCGAGCCGTCTTGATGGGTATCCTGGGGCTGCTGGCCTATCTAAGCGGCCGCGAGAATGGACTGCTCAACGGCTTATCCTTATCCGGGGCGATCATCCTGCTGGTAGATCCGGCGCTGTTATTTGACCTGAGTTTTCAGCTCACCATGCTGGCTACCGGCGGCATTGTCTGCCTGTTTCCCCAAATGCGGACTTTATTCCCCCGGAGGTCTTTGTTAATAGACTTGGCGCTTATTCCCATAAGTGCTGAACTGGCGATAATACCCTTGGTGGCTTACCATTTCAACATCCTGACCCCGGGGTCCATCATAACCAATATCGGTACCACCTACCTCTCTGGGGCGGCGGTCATCCTTGGCTTTGTCGCCAGTCTCCTTTCCGGGGTGTCCTCTTCGCTGGCGGCCTTGTTCTTGTACCCCGCCGGGATGTTCATCCAGTTGATCCTGGCTATCGTCGCGGGTGTCAAGGCGCTGCCGGGCGCCTACCTGTATGTAGCTACTCCTACCGTGTTGGGGGTAAGCCTCTATTACGCGATCATGACCTTGGCGTTTATCTCGCTGCGAATCGAAGCTTGGCGGGCAATGTTCAGACCAGCCGTGGGTTTGTGCTTTATCTGGTTGATGGTGCTGGTTCTGCCGGCCCAATTTTTCAATCGGGGTCAGGTGGAGGTGGTCTTTATTGACGTGGGACAGGGTGATGCCATCTTGGTCAAAAGTCCGGGTGGAAGGTTTATTCTGGTGGACGGGGGCGGCAGCCAGTTCTTCGATGTAGGGGCAGATGTGGTTCTGCCTTATCTGCATCACCGGGGCATTCGTAATCTGGATATGGTCATCAGCACCCATCCCGACCTCGACCATGTTGAGGGTTTGACCAAAGTCATCGCCGAGATGCCGGTAACCTGCCTGGGATTGCCCGCCTCCCTGGCGGAGGCTGAAGACTACCAGGCTCTTTACGATACGGCGGCCCAGCGGCAAATCCCTATTGTCTATCTATATGCGGGACAATCGCTCCAATTGGAGGAAGACTTTCACATGGATGTCATGCATCCGCAAAAGGAGAACAATGACGGCGACTCCAACCAGAATTCCTTGATACTCCTCCTCGGTTATGAAAGGTTTACAGCCTTGTTGACCGGGGATGTGCCCGCCGAAGAACTGGTTTCGATAGGTGATCGGGTCAGCCCTCCGCTTACCATCCTCAAACTTCCCCACCACGGTAGTAAAGGGTCCCTGGCCAGGGGTTTTTATCAGCAGGTAAAACCTGCCGCTGCGGTCATTTCGGCGGGGCTTGACAACCCCTTCGGGCATCCTCATCCGCAGGTGGTTAGCGCGGTCCAGGAATCGGGGGCCCGGATTCTGCGCACAGATCTGCAGGGCGCTATAACCATAAGGAGCAACGGCCATGAATATCAGATCCAGACTCAAATTGCCAGCCCGCCCTAGACACCAGCGCCCATACTAATCGGCTTCCCCACTTCATATCTTTAGGTAGGAGGAAGGGATGACGATCAACAACTTCTTACTGGAAGAAAAAGTCGGGCGTTTGATGGTTAGGCTCTCCCTGCCGGCCATATCCGGCATGATCATTTACTCCCTTTTCAGCCTGGTCGATACCTTTTTTGTAGCCCAGTTGGGTATTCAAGCTTTGGCGGCCGTCACTCTATGTATACCGATCGAAATCCTGCTGATCTCGGTAGGGTCCGCCACCGGAGTAGGGATAACCTCGCTTTTGTCACGCACCCTTGGCCAGGAAAACTATTTTCGGGCGGACAACATTGCCTGGCATGGTCTGACCATCTGCGTGTTGTACGGGTTTTTATTTTCCTGGTTGGGGGTGACCAATGTTGACCACCTCCTGCAGCTATTTGGGGTTTCCCCGGAATTATATGCTCTGTGTCGGCAATACTTGAGCATTATTCTGCTGGGCAGCCTTTTCGTGTTTATACCCATGACTTGCGGCAACATCCTGCAGGGGGAAGGGAATACTTCCCTGCCCATGTATACCTCCCTGGCAGCGATAATTCTAAACGTCATCCTTGACCCCATTTTAATCTTCGGATGGGGGCCGGTGGCTCCTATGGGCTTGGCGGGCGCCGCTTGGGCCAGTGTAGTCGCCCAGGCATTCTGCTCGGTGATAGCTTTGGTTACCATGTACCGGTCCCGGGTGTACCTATCCTGGTCCGTAAGGAATTTCCGTCCGGACATCCAGGTGCTGGTGGGAATCTATCAGGTCGGATTGCCAACCCTGCTGATGGAAATGGTTAGTGTAGTGATCTTGGTATTTTTCAACAAGGTTTTGATGTCGTTCGGCAGTGTTGCGGTGGCTGTGATGGGAATCTTTTCGCGGATACGGTCGCTGTTCTATACCCCCGTGTTCGGATTGACCCAAGGCGCCATGCCCATAATCGGTTTTGCCTACGGCGCCGGCAATCATGATCGGGTCAAAGAGGCTATAATAAAGGCGACCATCGTTTCCTTGATCTTTGTCACAGCCGGGTGGCTGGCCATGCAGTTCAATTCCCAATGGCTGATGGAACGATTTACCTCCGATCCGGAGCTGATCGATGCCGGCATGGCCTGCATGCACGTGGCTACCCTGTGTCTGCCGGTAATGGGCCCCATTATAATCCTGGGAAGTGCATTGCAGGCTATGGGATATGGAGTCAGCGCCATGGTACTATCGGTGATCAGGCAAGCCATATTTTTCATCCCCTCGATACTAGTGCTGTCGCATTGGTGGGGCCTAAACGGAATTTGGCTGGCGTTTTCAGTGTCAGAATTCCTGTCGGCCATACTGTCCCTGGCTTTCCTGGTCCATCTCTGGCAGGGCCTTTACCCGGCCCGGCGCAGCCCGCGTCTGTTGTTGCTCAGGCCTGGAAATCTGATGCACCGTATGGCCGCCTGGCTGAGGTGGTGACCCGATGTCTGTGGTGGTCCCGGTCCCAGTGTCAATGGAGTTGAAAGGACTAGATTATACTCATGGCCCGGTTAACCTGTATAATATATTCAATATATGATGCTGGCCGTAAACGAGGTGGGTAACAAATGGATGACAATAATACATATTTATTGTGGGGACCCGAGGCTTACCTGATCAATCAGAAGATCGATGGGATAGTAACTGGACTGGCGGCCGCCGGAGAGCCACCGGCGGTACTGAATATAGACGGCGATGAGACACCCCCGCAGGAATTGGGGCAGATATTGGACTTCAGTCCGCTTTTTGCCATGACTAGGGCGGTGATCATCAGAAATCCGAACTGGCTGGGTAAATCACCCCGCGGTGCCAAAAAAACAGAAGGATACCGACAGGTTTTGGATGATTACTTCCAGCGGGACTACCCGGGGCAGGTTCTGATCCTGACCGCGCTGGAAAGTCACAGCACCAACCCGATCACCAAGTTGTTGCAGAAACAAGCCCGGGTTATCAATATCAAGCCATTGTCCGGCGCCGAGCTGGAGAAATGGTGTCGCCGGGAGCTGGAGAAGCGTCAGATCAGGGTTGCACCTGCAGCCTTGGCCAGGATAGCCGCCAGCGGGCAGGATATGTATTACCTGGAGAATATGTTTGAAAAGCTGGCCCTCATGCAACGGGAGGACGTATGGGGTGCGGCGGAAATCGATGAGCATTTGGACAGCCGCCTGGAGATAAGTATTTTTAAACTCACCGATGCGCTGCTACTCCGTAATACCAAGGCTTCGCTGGAAACATTCCGCCAATTGACGGAACAAGGGCAGCCCCATCTGGTGATACTGGCCATGATAATCCAACAGTTTGTTGCCCTGAGCAAGGTGAAGTTCTGTATCGATGCCGGCTACGACAAGGCTTCGATTGCTACGGCGACAGGATTGAAGGATTTCGTGGTGAGGAAGATGAGGGATACAGCTGCCAATTTTAGCAGCGGGGAGATACGTATGGTTTTTGAAAAACTCTTGGAGGTGGATACCGCCTTCAAGACCGAAAACAAGGACCCTCGCCTGGTCATGGAAACCCTTCTGGTAGCCATCTGCAGCCGTGGATAAGACAAAACAATCGAATGTAGGAACAGACGAGTCAAAACCAGACGGTAACAACAGACTGTTCGAAAAACCAAAAAACCTGCTCGGCTGAGCAGGTTTCCGTGTGAACTCCTATTTTGTCAATTCGTTGAGCTTCTTGGCCAGCCGCGACTTTTTACGGGCGGCGTTGTTTTTGTGCAAAATTCCCTTGGACACGCTTTTATCTATCAGGGAGGTTGCCTGCAACAGTTTTTCCCTGCTTGCATCCAGATCATCACCCGCCAAGGACAGCTCGAACCTCTTGATTCCACTCTTCAGAGCACTCTTGTAGGATTTGTTTCTGACCCTGGCCTTCTCTGCATTTCTGGCTCTCTTGGCAGGAGTCTTGCTTTTTGCCACACTTTCACCTCCTTGGATATTTAAAGCTAACAGAGATACTATATCATTCGAGACTATTAATTGCAATGCTTGGGGCATAGCTTTTTTGGGCGGGAGAGATACTAATCAAAGATTGTTCTGCACTTGTCCCACTTCGGTGTTCTATTTTCGGTCGGCTGGAATAGAATTAAACAGCCCTGGCAGCGAGGTGAGAACAATGAGAAGACGAAGTCTCCTATCTTTTCTTAAAGGTATTTTGTTTATTCAGATATTTTTGGTAGTTATAATAATCGGTTTGACAATGGACGTCAACCGCAAATATACGGAAGGCATGCAGTTTCTGAGCATGGAGCGCATACTATGGCCTTTTTCGGGGGTGCAGATTACGGAAAGACAAGCTGAACTGCTGCTGCAGGAAAATAATGCTCTGCTGGCCGGAGTCGACAATGTTCCCCGCAATATACTGGACGATGGATACACCACTTCCGCCACCCCGGAAAATATGCTGGGTGCACACATACAAGCTCTGGCGTTCGCGGAGCACCCCCAGGCTGATGGTGCCGGCGATCCGGAAGAAGATCTAAGCCCGCCGCAGGGAGAGACTGAACCAGTTGAGGAAACGGCCGTGCTTGATCCTGAAGCATTGGCACGTTTGCAAAAAGGCCAGGTTTTCTTATATTGCACCCACGGCGGCGAAACCTACATCCCAAATAGCGGCCAAGCGCGTTTGGATGGTAAACGCGGCCTGATCAACCAGGTGGCCGCCACCCTGGAGACATCAATCCAGGAAACCGGGTTGTCGGCCCAGTTCATAGATACCCTTCATGATGTAGATTACAACAAGAGTTATACCGAGTCTCGCCAGACGGTAACCAAGATAGTAAATGCCAATAAGAATATTATTGGCATTTTCGATATTCACCGTGACAGTATACCTGGGGAAGGCAAGGCGTCAACGGTAACCGTCGGTGGCAAGCAGTGTGCCCGTATCCTGATCGTGGTAGGGACCGACGAACGCAAGCCGCATCCTCATTGGAAGGATAATTACGCCTTCGCCGCCCATATCTACGAGGTGGGGGAGAAGATGTATCAAGGGCTGGTCAAAGGAGTGGTCGCCAAATCCGGAACCTACACCCAGGAATACCATCCCCGGGCTTTGTTGTTGGAATTCGGCAGTGATTCCAACAACCTGGACCAAGTTAGCCGGAGTGCGCAATTGTTCTCGGAAATATTGGTGGAGGTATTAAAGGAGGCCGACTAGATATGCGGGTGAGGTGGGGCCAAATCTCATTAGTCCTGGTAGTGGTGGTCCTGGTTGGGTTGGGCCTGACCCAGTCCGCCCGAGGCATAAACAGCTTAACCTTGGCCCAGCCGCCGCCAGTGATGGTACAAATTGCTGATGATGTCATTACCGTGCAGGCTCTGGGCGAAAGCTGCCAAATAAACAAACAAACCGTGGCGGAAACGGAGCAGATGCTCGGTGAAAATCTGCAGAGGCAGGTCTGGAAGGCGGCGGTACGGCTAGGACAAGCTTGGTCCAAGTTCGTTGGTCTGGCCTACTGAATGCAGTCCAACCGTAGCCCCATTCGACCGGTAAGCCGGTCGATTTTTATTTTTTACGTTCTTTTATGAGCTGATACACGATCAGGACCAGGAAGACCAGGGTGCCGGCCAGTTTCAACAGTGAGCCGACGGCTGGGTTCCAATTGGAATAAACAAGACCGCCATAGTATGACAGCAATCCGAGGCCGACTACCAATTGCTGGCCTGAGCTTTCCTTAAACTGAGGCCAGTTGAGCCAGATATAAGAACCCACTAGGACTGCTGGCAGCAAGAAAGTCAGTACGAAGTCGCTCATTTCATCAACCCTTTCAGTATCTTCAAACCATGATAGCAAAATACCGATCAAATGAAAAATCCCCCGCAATCGGTTGATTGTAGACGGTGCTTTCGATAGGGTATAATGAAGGGCGTTACAATGGACTATAGGAACCTGATGGAGGCTGTGTATTTGCAGAACAGGATTAGAAATTTCAGTATCATTGCCCATATCGACCACGGTAAATCTACTCTGGCCGACCGCTTGTTGCAGGTTACCGGGGCTTTGAGTGCCCGGGAGATGCGGGAACAGTTTCTGGACAAGATGGACCTGGAGCGGGAAAAGGGTATAACCATTAAATTGCAGCCCGTCCGCCTCAACTACACGGCCCGAAACGGGCAAACCTATATACTTAATCTGATCGATACCCCCGGGCATGTCGATTTTGCCTATGAGGTATCCCGGAGCCTGGCCGCCTGCGAAGGCGCGCTGCTGGTGGTGGATGCTTCACAGGGCATAGAAGCCCAAACCCTGGCCAATGTCTATATGGCCATGGATATGGACATGGAGATAATTGGGGTGGTCAACAAGATAGACTTGCCGGGAGCTGAGCCGGAAGTAGTCAAGCAGGAGATGGAAAATGTACTGGGACTGGACCAGACTGAGATCATACCCATCTCGGCCAAACTGGGCGTCGGGATCGAGGATGTCCTGGAGGCCATCGTGGAAAAGATACCGCCCCCCAAGGGTGATCCAGTGGGGGCTCTGCGGGCTTTGATATTCGATTCTTATTTTGATTCCTACAAAGGAGCCATATCTTACATCCGCATTGATTCGGGGGAATTGCACAAGGGCGACATGATCCGGATGATGTCCAGCGGCAAGGATTTCGAAGTGACCGAAATAGGTGTGCTATCGCCCTTCATGACTACAGTTGGAAGTCTGAAGGCCGGGGAGGTAGGCTATCTGGCCGCTGCCATCAAGAATGTGGCCGACACCAAGGTGGGCGATACCATTACCAGTTCCGAGAGACCAGCCCGCCAGCCCCTGGAAGGTTATCAGGAGGTCAAACCGGTAGTCTTTTGCGGTATTTATCCGCTGGAAAATAACGATTATGAGCGGTTGCGCGATGCCCTGGAGAAATTGAAGCTGAATGATTCGTCCCTGGTATATGAGCCTGAGTCCTCTGATGCATTGGGATTGGGGTTCAGGTGCGGTTTTCTGGGATTACTGCATTTGGAAATCGTCAAAGAGAGGTTGGAGCGAGAATATGACCTTACCTTGATGGCTACCGCTCCCAGCGTTATCTATCGCTTAATTTTAACCGACGGAACCGAGCTATGGGTCCGCAATCCCAGCCGCTGGCCGGATCCCCAGCGAATTGACCGGGTAATGGAGCCCTATGTTAAGGCTTTCATAATGGTCCCCAATGATTATGTGGGCACGGTGATGGAACTATGCCAGGAGAAAAGGGGGCAATTCATAAACATGGAATACCTCACTCCCCACCGGGTGGTGATAAGTTACAGTCTCCCACTGGCAGAAATACTGGTGGACTTTTTTGACGGTTTGAAATCAAGAACTAGAGGATACGCGTCCCTGGATTATGATATGCGCGGCTATGAGGTTTCCGATCTGGTGAAATTGGATATCATGCTGAATGGCGAAACAGTTGACGCTTTGAGCACTATCTGTCATAAGGATAAGGCCTACTACCGGGCCCGAACTCTGGTGTACAGGCTGCGCCGGATTATACCCCGGCAGCTTTACGAGGTTGCCATCCAAGCCTCTATAGGCAACCGGGTTATTGCGCGGGAGTCTGTGAAAGCCATGCGCAAGGATGTATTGGCCAAATGCTATGGCGGGGACATAACCCGTAAGAAAAAACTTCTGGAGAAACAAAAGGAAGGCAAAAGACGAATGAAACAGATCGGCCGGGTGGAAGTCCCCCGAGATGCTTTCATGTCAGTAATGGAAATAGATAGTGAAAAGAAATCCTGATTCCATGGGGATATATTTACATATTCCTTTTTGCCAGAGGAAGTGCAGCTACTGCGATTTCTACTCCCTATCCGGGGCCAATACTGAACTTTACGACCAATATACCGACTGCCTGATCAGGGAACTGACGTTGCGGACTGCCGAATATCGACTCCCCTTGATCAGCATCTACTTCGGCGGGGGCACCCCCAGCCTTCTTGCTCCTCAGCATATAGAAAGAATATTGGATACCATATGTAAGCTATACCTGCCCCAAGGTGATCCGGAGATCACCTTAGAGGTCAATCCGGCCACCATCAGTCGGCAGGGGTTGGAAGACCTACGCCAGGCTGGGGTCAATCGCTTGTCTATAGGAGTACAAAGTTTTGTCGATAGGGAACTGCACCTCCTGGGCCGGATGCACGACAGCCAGCAGGCCGGCCAGTGCATTGAGTGGTCACATCAAGCCGGCTTTGATAATATCAGTTTAGATTTGATTTATGGGATACCGGCTCAAAATAAGGAAGACTGGCGGGGCAACTTGCTCCAAGCGGTTGATTATGGTCCCCAGCACATCTCGACCTATCTGCTGCAATTGGAACCCCACGTGCCGTTGGCCCGCCGGATCACATCTGGGACCCTGGCAATGTTGACCGATGACGAGGAGGCCGACCTGTATGATTTGGCCCGTGAGTGTCTGCGGGAAGCCGATTACCTTCACTATGAGTTGTCCAATTTTGCCCGCCCGGGCTTTAAATGCCGGCATAACATTGGATACTGGAGTGTAGGTGCTTATTTGGGGGTTGGGGCAGGGGCGGTCAGTTACGACGGGCGGCAGCGCCGTCTCAATATCCCGGACCTGGAGGCCTACCTGACGGCGCTGTCGAAAAATATCCCGCTGCCCCAGCAGATACTGGAAACCATGGGTCGCCGGCAGCAGCTGGCGGAGGCTTTGGTGATGGGTTTGCGGTTGGTAGAGGGGATCGACCGGGACACCCTTGGCGGTCGATTTGGAATTGAGAACTGGGCTGATTTTCAACCGATCATCGACCACATGGTATCCGAGGGACTGTTAATGGTGGATCATAACCGCGTCTATCTGTCCCCCGGGGCTTATTTCATCTCCAATGCCGTTCTGAGCGAGTTTTTGGAATAACACTATGGCTTGACAAGCGCCAAGGCAAATGATATTTTTTAAGAAACTAGTTTAGCACTCGAGACGGGAGAGTGCTAACAGATTGGGCGAGATCATGTCATTAACAGATAGACAGAGACGGATACTGGAATCGATAATAAAGGACTATGTCTCCACGGCTGAGCCGGTGGGCTCTAGGGCGGTGGTCAAAAAGCATGGTCTTAAAATAAGTGCTGCCACTGTCAGGAACGAGATGGCTGACCTGGAAGAGATGGGGTACCTGGAGCAGCCGCATACTTCGGCCGGAAGGATTCCATCCGAAAAAGGATTTCGTTTTTACGTGGACTTCATGATGGAAAATGAAACCCCTAGCGATGAACAGATGGTTCAGCTCCATCAGGCCCTGGAAGACCGGATGGAGGACTGGAGCGATGTGGTTCAACGGGTGGGACAGTTCTTATCCCAGGTTACTAATTATGCCTCGTTCATTATCGTACCAACGGTAAAACTGAGCCAGTTTCACAGCCTGCAGATAATCCCCATGCAAGAGGACCAGGCGATCGTGCTGGTAGTGACCGATATCGGTATAATCCTGCACCGCCGTATAACCATTCCGCTGTCCATGCATCCCGAAGAACTGAAACTCATAGGCGATCTGTTCAACCGGGCTTTGCGGGGAAAGAACCTTCATGAGATAAAAAGCGGCGACCTGATGGCCCTTCGCGACGAGATCAAGACCCGGCGCAAGGTTATCGATGAAGCTCTGGAGGCTATAGATACTTTGCTGGATCCCCAGGAGGACCGGGTCGTGATCACCGGTGCTCTGAATATAATCAAAGAACCGGAATTCAAGGATCTGGATAAACTGCGTAGGGTACTGACCATATTTGAAGAGGATGACCAAATCAAAGATATAGTACCGGACCACATCGGCGAGGAAGTTGCTATCCGGATTGGTCAGGAGAACAAATTGGAGGATATCAAGGAGATGAGCCTGGTCTTTGCTGGTTATAAAACTACCGGGGAGATGGGCAAGATGGGAGTAATCGGTCCGGTGCGGATGGAGTATTGGAAGGCGGCCGGCACAGTGGAATCAGTTGGTCTTATTATCGATGAGATCCTGGAGCGCCGGGGATTGAAGTAGAAGCCTTGCAACCATCTAAAAGGAGACAGCATGTCTGAAAGCAATATTCATAAAGGGGATTTGGACGAAAGAACCCAAGCCCTGCTCAGTAATGCCAACGCAGCCCGTTTACTTGCCCAGACCATAGAGGGCACCATAGGGCCTAAAGGTTTGGACATAATGATGGTAGGAAACCTTGGCGATGTAGTGATCAGTAACGACGGGGTGACCATCCTTAGATTGATGGCTATCAACCATCCGGTGGCACGGATGATTATAAACGCGGCCCGCTTCCAGCAGGAACAGGTCGGCGATGGTACCACCACGGCCACCATTTTGGCGGGGGCTTTGGTTGCGGAAGGCGCCAACCAGGTTATGAAAGGGGTGCCGGTCACCCAGGTAATCGAGGGCATTAAGCTGGGGGTGGAATGGAGCGTGCAGTCCATCGCAGACCACAGCCGCAATGTTACATCAGTGGAGGACCCGGTTCTCTTCGACGTAGCGGTCACGGCTGGCCGCGACCAAAAAGACATAGCCGGCCTGGTATTGGAAGGAGCCAGGATCGTCGGGCTGCCCAAATTATTGGATCCCGAATACAGATTCCATGATGCGGTTATAGCTAGGGAAGGGGCCGTCAGCCAAGTGTTTATGGGGACGATTGTCAGCCGTTCCCCTCTCAATAAAGACATGCCCAGAGAGTTGGAAGACGTCAGAATACTGGTTCTGGATGATAGTTTGGCACCCGAAGACATAGATAATGAATCCCGGCATACCGAAGCTGGCTTTCGGCAGTATATGGAGAACAAGAAACGTTACCAAGACAACATTGGTAAGATATGCACGATGGGCGTAAATATGGTGTTGGCGGACCGCAGCATCGATGATATCGCCGAGCAGGCATTCACCGGGGCTGACATAATGGCAGTCCAGAGGGTATCACGACGGGAACTGGATTTACTATGTAAACACAGCGGAGCCCGCAAATTAAAGAGGAGCGGCCTCGATCTTCCGGAAGACAAGTTGAAATACTATCTGGGCAGCGCCGCCCGAGTCCAGGCCGATGATAAACTCGGCTGTATTTCGGTGTTGCGAGGCGGGGGCTGGCCTCAGGCCACAGTGCTGGTGGGTGCCGCTACCGAAGAAGTAGTTGATGAGAAAGAACGCATCGCCCGTGATGCAGCCGCGGCCGTGCAGGCAGCGCTCCAAAAGGGTGTCGTTCCGGGCGGGGGGGCCATAGAAGTATGGACTGCGGGGCAGTTGGACCGGATGGCCGGGGAGGCCAAAGGGATGGCGGCTTACGGGGTGCAGGTTGTAAAAGAAGCGTTGCTGCGGCCCTTCGCATGTATGGCCACCAATGCCGGTTTCAACCCCCTGGAGAAAATCAGCCAGGTGACCGCCGAACAGAATCAGCGGGGGTCGGGCAGCATGACCCTTGACTGCGACAATGGCAATATTATAGATGCCTTCTCCTGTGGCATCGTCGATCCGTCCCTGATCAAGGTTCACGCCCTGAAGACGGCCGGTGAAGTCGCCACCGCGATTTTGAGGATAAACACCATAATCAAGATGAAGGATGGGGAATGTAGTACCCACGGTTCAATAGAATAGAGGTGACGAAAGGTATGACAGAAGATAATAACAGAAATGTAACCGAGATCCCGGTAACTCAGGCGGAGACAGCAGGGACCAGCCCGCCCCCGGAGAAGACCAGGGAAGAACAGTGGGCCGAGGAACTTTTCAAACATAAGCAAGAAGCCCAGGAGAATTATGAGAAGTACCTGCGCGCCCTGGCCGAGGCCGAGAATACCAGAAAACGCGGCATTCGAGACCGGGAAGAGTATCTCAAATACGCCAATGTGAACATGGTCAAAAAGATACTCCCCATCATCGACGACCTGCATCGGGCCATAGAGGCTGCCCGTTCCGCCCAGGATATTGAAGCCATGGCAAAGGGCGTGGAGATGACAGTCGCTCAACTGAACGAAGTGTTAAAAGGGGAAGGGGTCACCGTTATTGAAAGCGTTGGTAAACCCTTTGATCCCCAATACCATGAAGCCTTGACGGTAGAAGTCAGTGAAGAGCATCCTCAAAACACGGTCATCGAACAGTTTCAGACCGGATATGTAATGCATGACAGAGTAATCCGGCCCAGCCTGGTCAAGGTTAGTTCATAATATTTGGAGGTGTCTATAGTGGGAAGAGTAGTAGGGATTGATCTGGGAACAACCAATTCGGTTATCGCAGTGATGGAAGGCGGGGAAGCGGTTGTCATCAACAGTATCGAAGGCGAGCGGGTCGTACCGTCGGTAGTCGGATTTTCCAAGACCGGGGAAAGACTGGTGGGCCGGGTGGCCAAACGGCAGTCGACCACCAACCCGGAGAGAACCGTGTCTTCTATAAAAAGGCGTATGGGCACTGATTATAAAGTCAGTATTGACGGCAAAAAATATTCACCTCCGGAAATATCGGCTATGATCCTGCAAAAAATGAAAGCCGATGCGGAGAGCTATCTGGGCGAAAAGATTACCCAGGCGGTAATCACGGTGCCGGCTTATTTCACCGATTCCCAGCGGCAAGCCACCAAGGATGCAGGGACTATAGCCGGCCTGGAGGTACTGAGGATAATCAACGAGCCCACCGCCGCAGCACTGGCTTACGGTATGGATAAGGAAGAAAACCAGATCATCATGGTATTCGACCTGGGTGGGGGTACCTTTGATGTATCCGTTTTGGAGATAGGGGATGGCACCTTCGAGGTCAAGGCTACCAGCGGCAACAACCGGTTGGGCGGCGATGACTTCGATGATAGAATCGTAAAGTGGCTGGCGGACGAGTTCAAAAAGGGAAACGGGGTAGATCTCAACAAAGATAAGATGGCCATGCACCGGCTCAAAGAGGCAGCAGAAAAAGCCAAGCATGAATTATCCAGTCTAATGAGTGCCGATATAAACATACCTTATATAACGGCCACTCAGGATGGGCCTTTGAATCTGGAAAGGACTCTTACCCGCGCTCGCTTCAACGAGATGACCGCCGATCTGGTGGAAAAGACGGTGGGGCCCATGAAGCAGGCGATGCAAGATGCCAACCTCAAGACGGCCGAGCTCGACAAGGTCATCCTGGTAGGCGGATCCACCAGAATACCTGCAGTTCAAGATGCCGTCAAAGCCTTTACCGGCAAGGAACCTTTTAAAGGCATCAATCCCGACGAGGTAGTGGGACTTGGTGCGGCTATCCAGGCCGGGGTTTTGACTGGTGATGTAACCGATGTGGTCTTACTTGATGTCACCCCTTTATCGTTAGGCATTGAAACCCTCGGGGGAGTCTTTACCAGGATTATCGAACGCAACACCACTATTCCGGTTTCCAAGAGCCAAGTGTTCACTACCGCTGCCGACAATCAACCCTCGGTGGACATTCATGTGCTGCAAGGGGAGAGAAAGCTGGCTCAGCACAATGTGACCCTGGGTCGTTTCCAGCTTAGCGGCATACCTCCTGCCCCGCGGGGGATTCCCCAGATTGAAGTTAAATTTGACATCGATGTTAACGGCATTGTCAATGTCACCGCCAAGGACCTGGCCACCAACAAGGAACAGAAGATAACTATCACCTCCTCCAGCGGTCTGAGTGACGATGAGATTGAAAAAATGGTCAAGGATGCAGAAAAGTTTGCTGAGGAGGACAGCCAACGCTTCAAGGAGATCGAAGCCAGGAACGCAGCGGACAGCATATTATATCAAGTTGACAAAAACCTGAAAGAGTTTGAAGATAGGATAGATGAATCCGACCGGACTGCTGTCAACGATGGCAGAGAAGCGCTGCAAAAGGCCCTGGAGGGTGATGATGTAGCCGAGATTGAACGCTGCACCGAGGAATTGGCCCAAGCCATGTACGCATTTACCAGCAAGATGTACCAGAATCAGAATGCCGATGCCGGGCAAGGCGGGCCCGACAGCAGTGCAGACGAGGATATCATCGATGCCGACTACAACGTTTCGGATGACAAGGACGGCAAATAGGTGAGGCTTATCAGGAAGGTGGGGAAAAATGGCCTCCAAGCGAGACTATTATGATGCTCTGGGATTGAATAGAGAGGCATCTGCTGATGAGATCAAAAAAGCCTATCGGCAGAAGGCAAAAAAATATCATCCCGATGTTAATAAAGAAGACGCCAATGCAGCCGAGAAATTCAAGGAGGTCGCCGAGGCTTATGAAGTCCTGAGCGACCCTCAAAAGCGGGCGGCCTATGACCAGTATGGACATGATGCTTTCGACCCCTCCCGCATGGGGGGAGGATTTAGTGATTTCGGCGGCATGGGTGGATTTGGTGATATATTCGACATGTTCTTTGGTGGCGCAGGAGCCCAGCGCCGCCAGGGACCGCAGCGAGGCGCAGACCGGGAGGTAAGGCTCGACATTAGTTTCGAGGAAGCCATTTTCGGGGCAGAAAAAGAGATGGGCCTTACGCGGGTGGAGAATTGCGAGAAATGTGACGGCAGTGGTGCCGAACCGGGGTCTCCCATCAACACCTGCCCCCAATGTCATGGCAGCGGGCGGATGAGAAACGTGCAAAACACGCCTTTCGGGCGTTTTGAGACCACCCACACCTGCAACCGATGCAATGGGGAAGGCAAGATCATTGAAAAACCCTGCAGTACATGTAGAGGACGAGGCACGGTCAAACGCAAGCGGGCTATTAATGTACGCATCCCGGCAGGCATAGACACCGGGGCCCGGCTGAGGATACAGGGCGAGGGCGAAGAAGGCATACTCGGCGGTCCAGCCGGCGATCTGTTCATTGTGGTAGTGGTCAAGAATCATCCCCGCTTCAAGCGAGA
Source organism: Syntrophomonadaceae bacterium (assembly GCA_012522705.1). GTDB lineage: Bacteria > Bacillota > Syntrophomonadia > Syntrophomonadales > Syntrophomonadaceae > PHAA01. The sequence continues at coordinate 19,944 of JAAYJY010000221.1, forward strand.
CCGCTATACCTTGATCTGCGACCTGGACATTAACATGGTGCAGGCTGCTTTGGGAGCGGAGGTGGAGATACCGCTGTTCAGGGGTGACAGCCACCTGCTGCAGGTCCCGGAAGGGACTCAGCCCGGGGATGTGCTGACGGTGAAGAATAAAGGCATACCTCACCTGCAGGGAAGCCGCAACGGAGACCTGAAGATACGAGTCAATGTAAAAATACCTACTCGTTTGAATAAACGGCAGAAGGAACTCCTGGCCAGCCTTTTCGATGGGGAAGACAAGGAAAGCAAGAAGGGTTTGTTCAATAAATTAAAAGACGCTATGGGTTAGGGAGTCAGACAGGATGAATTGGAAAGAATTCAGCGTACTCACCGAGGGAGTTTGTGTAGAGGCCATCGCCGGAATTTTCCACAGCATGGGATCCGGCGGAGTTATAATCGAAGACCCCCAGGCGGCCAGGAAATATGTAAGCGAGAAATGGCAGCCGGAATCAGTATCCAAAGACTTTCTCAACCATGAGTTTGTAGTGGTGAAGGCATATTTCCCTGAGGACCGGGATGTATCCGAGACCTTCTCCAAGTCAATCGCAGCGGTAGAGGAGAATTTCCGGGTCCGATGTTCGATCTTCATTGACGAAGTCCGCAATGAAGACTGGGAAGAAAATTGGAAGAAATATTACCATGCATTCAAGGTAGGCCAGCGACTGGTCATAAAACCGTCTTGGGAAGACTATAGCGCCCAAGATGGGGAGGTCATCGTCAATATCGATCCGGGGATGGCTTTTGGCACCGGGATCCATGCTTCCACCCGCTTTTGTCTCCGTTTTTTGGACCAATATGTTCGTGGGGGCGAAAATGTGATCGACGCCGGATGCGGTTCGGGGATTCTGTCGATCGCTGCGGTAAAATTGGGGGCCGCCAGTGTTTTTGCCATGGATATCGATGAATTGGCGGTGAGGATCGCCAGGGAGAACATAGAACTGAATGGATTGGCGGATAAGATCCAGGCCAGAGTCGGTGATATAGTGACAGACATCCGCGTCCGGCAGGCAGACATGGTGCTGGCCAATATCACTGCCGAGGTGGTGACCGAACTCATACCTGAGGCGGCCAAGGTCATAAAAAGCGGGGGTTGCCTGTTTGGCTCCGGGATTGTCGACAGCCGCTGGCCAACCGTGCACAAGGCCTTGCAAGAAAACGGCTTCGTGATTGAACAGGTCTTGCAGGACGTGGACTGGATAGGGGTAGCGGCCCGACGGTAGGGTGCCCGGATTTATTCGCGGCTCAGTTAATCGATAGTATTGGATATTTGAACAAGATGCGCTTATTGCAGGGTAAGCAGGGAGACAGTTTGAAGAAGATATCGTTTTATACCTTGGGCTGTAAGGTCAACCAGGTCGAAACCGAACAAATGATAGAGGAATTTTTGGGGCGGGGTTACCAATTAGCAGAGTTTGGTGACCCTGTTGACGTTTGCGTAATAAATACCTGTACCGTCACCCACATAAGCGACCGCAAGTCCAGAGCCGCGATTAGAAGGGCGATACGCACCAATCCGGCCGCCTTGGTAGTGGCCACCGGCTGCCTGGCGCAGATAGACGCGCAGGGAATCAATGATATGGAAGGGGTAGGGCTGGTAATCGGTAACCAGGCCAAGGAGCAGACGGCGGAAATAGTGGAAACCTACCTGTCCGGGCAGGTTCCTGGTCAATCGGTATGGCTGCAGCCTCCCGATCTGGAGCCCGGTTTACGGCGGTTCCTTTATACCATACCACACAAGCGTACCCGGGCCTTTGTCAAAATTCAGGACGGCTGCCAGAGTTTCTGTTCTTACTGTGTGGTCCCTCATGCTCGGGGGCCAGTGCGCAGCAAGAAACCGGATGACGTGGTAGCGGAGCTCGCTCAACTGCAAGCGCTGGGCTACAAAGAGGTGGTGCTGACCGGAATCCATACCGGCCAGTACGGCAGGGAACTTCAAGGTTGGGATGTTACCCTCCTGTTGGATTATATTTTAGGCCGGGTGGCAGGTGATTACCGCATCCGGTTAAGCTCCCTGGAACCTCTGGAGGTGAATGCCCGGCTCTTGGCCATGATGGCTGCCCAGCCCCGCATTTGCCGACACTTGCATATCCCCTTACAGAGTGGCAGCAATCGTGTTTTAAATCTGATGGGGCGCCGCTATACCCGCGACTATTATCGTCAGCTGGTCCTAGAAGCAGCCGCCCTGATTCCATCAGCTGCTTTTACCGCCGATGTCATGGTGGGCTTTCCCCAGGAAACCGATGATGACTTTCACGATACGTTTAACCTGATTGAAGAACTCCCTATGTATGATCTGCATGTCTTCAAGTATTCCCAACGGGCCGGTACGTCGGCGGCAGATATGGCAGGACAGGTGGAGGCGACGGCCAAGCAGCAGCGCAGCCAGGCTTTGCTGGACTTGGCTGGCCGCAAGAAAAAAGAGTTTATAGTGGCCCAGGTGGGTCAGACTGTCCCGGTTTTAACCCAAAAGATACTGCCGGATGGTATATGTATGGGTCTCAGTGATAATTACCTCGAAGTACGTTTCCCCGGCCGTAACGATACGGTGGGTCATATTATGACCGTAACGATTGATGAGGCTTGTTCCGATTTTGCCGTTGGGCATATAACCGTTTAAGTCCAACGGCCTGACATAATAACCTGCCCCCCCCCAAGCATATACCTTACCTTTTTAGGATAATTAGGAAGTTGTATCGAAAAAGAATGACAATTTCGCAACGATGTAATACTATGTAAATACTA
>JAAYJY010000222.1 GCA_012522705.1 Syntrophomonadaceae bacterium
ACACTAGCTGAATCATTATTAGGCGTTTATTCACGTTGGATTGAAAAATTCGCAAATATCAATTCGCAAATCTTGATGGCCAATAAGACCCCGGCCCCCACCAGCAATCCGGTCAGCAGTCCAGCCAGGGTGCGGTTGACGGAAACCATCACCGCGGTGAAAACATGGCAGAAGGAATTGATCATGGAGATGCTGCCCATCATAACTCCCAAGCCCAATACCAGCAGGATAAGATCCTGACGGTATTTTTTATACCAGTAAATCATGATCATCAGGGCCGGATAGCCGATCAGGAGTTCCTTGAAACGGGGCCGAGCCAGGAAAATGCTCTCCAGGATTTCTCGCAGCCGGAGTTCCAATCCCGATACCGACACCATAGCGTTGCCGCTGCGGCCGATATAGTAGTAGCCGGCTGCGCCCCCTACCACGAGCAATACCAGAACCAGATAATTGGGTTTATCGAGCAGGAAGCGAACCGCCTTATCCTTGAAATTGCCGAAGCCCACCATAACTCCTACATAGTTGACCAGGAACAGCAGCAGTGGGGTCAGAAAAGACAGCTTCACGCCACTGAAGAGGAGTACGTTCATAATGTAGCGGATATCAGCCATACTGGTTACGGCCGTATACATGCCCAATCCGTTAATGCCCAATATTATGGCCAGGGAAACCAGCAGCTGCTGCCAATAAGGCTTATCTCGATTGCCCTTCAGGTAGATAAGCAGTATCAAGCTGGATAATGACGGGTAAAGAATAGCCCCGGCCAGAGCGTATACTTTGGAAAAGTCGGCTAGCAGCAGATTGTTCAGCCCGACGCAGGCCAACCCGGCGGTTATCAGCCAAGCTGCCAGCCAGGCTGCCTGGATACGGGGACGGAACAGGCAGAGCAGGTATATAGTGCCCGCCAGCAGCAGGCTGAGTGACACCATCAGGCGGTGAAAAGGGCTGGTCATTTGGTTGGACATCTTATTCAAGGGCTGGCCAACTATGAATCCCTTGTCACTGATAGTGACATGAAAGCGTCCGATGGTGTCTATGGTATCATCCAGGTTTTGCGAGAAGGTAAGCGTGGTGTCTTTGAAAGGTGATACATACAGGATGCGGATGCCGCGGTCGATCACTCCCCGCACCCAGCGGTAATAACGTTCGTCTACGGTGGTGACGAATTCGTCATTGGTGCTGGAGTATACTCGGTTGATAGGGTACGCGGCACTTTCCATCACTTCTTCCAAACCGGCCTGTTTATAATATTGCAGCTGGTTGGAGGCTTCGATGATACCTATGGTAAGATGGTTTCTCTCCACCCACTCACTGACCCAATCGACGTTGTCAGCTGCTCCATATAGGTCATTGCCGTGAAATACGACGTAGCTGACTCCGTAATCAGATACCAGCCGGTCATACTCGGCCCGGTAATGGATATTGGATCCCATATTGTTGCCGGGCCGCAGGATAATATCGAACCCCTTGTTTTTTAGGTTGTCTATTAGTGTTTCGTCAAACCCCAGCCGGGCATCCAGGTCTTTGCTCACCGGCTTATTCTTGTCGGCAGGATTGGGCTCTACGTAGATAGTTCCCAGCTCAGCGTTGATGATGAAGTAATGGTTGTCGCCCAGTTGGAAGGTTATCAGCTCATTGGGAAGAAAACGGGTGGTCAGCCTACGCTTTAGGAAATCTGTCATGGCTGGCTCCCTGGCCACCACCACCAAATTGGAGGGGCTAATGTACTTTGAACCGATTGATCTCTTCGCCGCTTCCCAGGTCTCAGGGGAAACGGCGGCGGAAAGAGAGGTGAAATCGCCATACGAGGACACCATAATGTCTCCGTTGTAGGCCAGATCGCGCAGGGTTACCTCGCTGACCGCGACCGAATTTACCCCGTTTTCCTGTAGACGTTCCAGAACGTAATCCATATCCATGTTGGCGGAATTGGCTGATCTTTGAAATTCACGGTAGTCAATAGTAGTCAGCACGGTTTTGTTGTGGGCCTCGTTGCTGGCCCGCAATTGCACTCCGCCATATGATAGAAACAAGGTTAGAGCCAGGAAGAGCCATAACCACCTGGTCATTTTTCTAAGCCATTCGGGCATTCTTTTCACATCCCCCTTTTTCCTTTGTCACCCTCACAATTATACCCCAGACCATTTGCCTGGCCCACGTTCAGAGCAGGATTATTATTGCTTCAACCCCAAAATAATCGAGCGAATGGGCGTAAGGTAGGCTACACCCACATAGAGCAACCCGCTGACAGTGAGGGGCAACAGGAATTTCCAGCCTTCCAATCCCAGCCATCGCCCCAGCAAAATAACCGCTATCATTGCCACTACCGGCAACAACATTTGCAGTAGGAAATTTAACAGGTCCCGCCCCAGAAAACTGCCGATTTCTCTCCGCAGGAGATAGCCAGTAATGAAGGCGTAGACAAGCATGACCAACGCAGTCGAGATTGAAATGCCGATGATGCCGTAGGTCTCATACAGCAGCAGGTCAAGCCCTATCTTTAATACCAAGCAGAAGATACTGGCTTTCATGGGGATATGGAATTTTTTCAAGGCATAATAGACGCGGTTGAAGATCTCCTGGCAAGCATAACCCAATACACCCAAGCTGTAACCCATAAAAGCCAGGGCCGTAATCGCAGTCGACTGGTCTGTAAAGGCTCCCCTCTGATAGACCAGAGCAATCAGTTCCCGGTTATAGAATATGACCAGAATCAGATAGGGGACCAGGATAAATAACAGAGTCTTGAACACACCCTTAAGCAAGGCCCGTATCCGTTCATGATCACCATCCAGACAGTATTGGGACAGACGCGGGAAGACCACGATGGCCATGGCTACGATGAAAACGCTGGTTACCGTGACGAAAAGATTGCTGCCGAAACCCAGCGCAGCGGTTGTGCCAACCGGTAGATGGGTGGCGAATCTGCGGTCGATGATAAGGCATAATTGCAGCAGGGAGTTACCCAATAGAATGGGCAGCAACTGCTTATAGAGAAGGCGGGTCCGTTCATTGTGAAAATCTATCCGGCCCAGGAACCGATATTTCTCCTTATACAAGGTCGGTACCTGGATCAGGAATTGCAGTAACCAGCCCAGGGTGGTCACATAACCCAGCATGATCAGGTCGTCACCCTTTAGAAACAAGGAGGTTATGACGAGTATATTGAAGGGGATACTGATAGACGCCGACAGCAGGAAATGTCCATGTACCTGCAGCACCCCGGCAGCAACGTAGGTAAGGCTGACGAAGAGCAGGGTAGGCAGCATAATACGGGTGAGGAGCACCGCCAGACCAGTAATATCGTCGCTGAAGCCTGGGGCTATCAGGCTGGTGAGAGCGGGGGCAAATACGATGCCGATAAGCACTAACACAGTCGCTATCAATGTTATCTGGGCAAATAGATTGGACAGGTACTCATCCCGTTCCTGGCGGGTGTGATTGTTTATATAGTAAGTAAGATCGGGTATATTGACCGCCGAAAGGGCGTTGCCGATACTGGCAAACAGATAGCCGGGAAAGCTGAAGATCAGCTGGAACAGGTCGGCCAGGATAGTGGTCCCGAAAAAAGAGGCAAAGACGATATCCCGGGCAAACCCCAGTACTTTGGAAAAAAGTATGACGGCTGATACCCCTATGAATGTTCGTCCCGTTTTTTGTGTCCCATTGTCCATTTTTATAAACCCCTATTTATTCATATATCCTTGTAGAAACACATGCTGAGGCTCTTCACTTCGTGACTAGACTCTTCGCTGCGCTCAGAGTGACTGCTGCGAGGCTCTTCACTGCGTGATTAGACTTTTCGCTGCGCTCAGAGTGACTGCTGCGAGGCTCTTCACTGCGTGATTAGACTTTTCGCTGCGCTCAGAGTGACTGCTGCGAGGCTCTTCACTTCGTGACTAGACTCTTCGCTGCGCTCAGAGTGACTGCTGCGAGGCTCTTCACTTCGTGATTAGACTCTTCGCTACGCTCAGAGTGACATGCTGCGATAATCTTCACCGCTTAACCGGATTCCTCGCTGTGCTCTGAGTGCTACTTTCGGTATCCTGAGGCAGAATATACCTCATTGCTATGAATACTCTGGTTGCATTCGTTTATTGTGGTGCGGGTACGCATGATAATTCCGAACGGAGCATACCTGTCATTTCGAGCGCAGCGAGAAATCTCGCCTGATCAACGATAATGCCAGGCGGGCGTTATCAGCCGCTTTGGCTCGCATGTCTCCTGCTTTCGAACGTATATGGGCCTGCAGGTTGGTATCTTCAAGCAGGCTATCCACCTGTTGTTTCATACCGGTAAAATCTAACGGCAGCGGTGACAAGCCAAAAGAACCTAGAAAAGCCTCCACCTTAGGGTCGTAAGAAATGCCGGCGAAGGGAATCCCCCGGTTGGCGGCAAAGATCAACGCGTGCAGCCGTATAGCAATCATCAAATCAAGATGGTCAATAAGAGCCAAGTGCTCCTGGCTGGACAGGTGCTGGTCCAGGACTGTCGTAGGGCTCTGCATCAAACTGGCTACCTGGCGTGATTCAGAGACATCCTCAGGGTAGGACATGGCCACGAAGATTATGCCATAACCGCGATGGGCCAGATCATCCAGTACTTTGGCCAGAATCTCCTGGTAGCCATCCAGCGCCTTCCATTTACGTACCGCCACGCCGATAAGCGGTTGGCTGGCAATTCCATGAGAAGTCAATATACTCTTAATCATGGTCTGGTCATTTGCCCTGGGTTCCAGAGAGAATACCGGATCGGCAGTGACCAGCATGGGAGGGCGGCTAACCCCCATCTCAAACAAGAACCGGCTGGAGGCAGAATCCCTGAGGGTGATGAGGTCGACCCGGTTAGCCACCAGCCGCATGAGGAACTTGCTGAAAGACCGGTTTATCGGTCCGACTCCTTGGGCATAAAAAACCACGGGCTTGCCCAGCAATTTAGCTAGTACCACAACACTTATATAATAAGGAAGAGAAAAAGGACTGGTGATATCTTGAAAAATGCTTCCCCCCCCGCTGATCAGTAGATCGGAGCTACGCAGTTCATGAATGACAGCCAAGGGGTTTTTATGATAAACGGCGGGAAAGCCATGCAGAGATGATGTCTTGCCGGGATTACCGGAAAAAACCACGAATTCGGCCTCGGGCTGGAGACTCTTAAGGGATGAGGTGATAGCAGCCAGGAGTGCCTCATCGCCAGCGTTGTCAAATCCGTAGTATCCCGAAAGGGCAATCTTCATGATCGGTTGTTCACACTCCCAGTTCCTAAACGGGCCTAGTACACCAATTGATTATAACACTACACCGGTATGATTTGAAAAGGTTAGCGAGAACCGAGGCCGGCAGCCTATGACAACAGACTAAACTGCAAAAACGACCAAATATTTGGTATATGGACAACTTTCCAGGCTGGTGTTAGAATTATCCTAGATTCCCGGGGGAGGAGTATATCATCATGCCCATAGTTAAACTGGCCTTCTTAATGGCAGCAGCTAGTGGGATCGCCTATTTTTCCATGCCTTATGTAATTCGGTTGGCCCATCGTGCAGGAGCCATCGACCGGCCCGACCAACGCAAAGTCCATAACCATATCATGCCAAGGCTCGGCGGCCTGGGTATTTTTTCGGCATTTTATATCGTATTGTTGTTGGGAGTGCAAGTTTCCGAGCCAATCCTTGGTATTATGATTGGAGGTCTGGTCATGTTCCTGGTGGGTATGCTGGACGACATTTTCCAGTTGCCAGCCGTGATCAAGCTCTTGGGCCAGTGCTTGGCGGCATCGATAGCTATCCATTACGGGGTGGTCGTAGCCTTTGTCACCAATCCGTTTGACGGTCCGATTGGTCTGGGCTATTTTGCCATACCTTTGACCTTTGTATGGATAGTCGGGATAACCAATGCTATCAACCTTATAGATGGCCTGGAAGGTTTGGCGGCCGGGGTTTCAGCCATAGCAGCGGCGACGATGGGGTATGTGGCATACACCCAGGGACAGCAGGCGATATTTGTAGCCTCGTTCATTCTGGTGGCGGCGATATTGGGATTTCTGCCTTACAACTTCCATCCCGCCCGGACTTTTATGGGGGATGGAGGTTCCAACTTCCTGGGATTCATCCTTGGATGCCTGGCTATAATGGGCTTGACCAAGAGTACCGCGGTGATCTCTTTGTTTGTACCGATCGTGATTCTAGGGATACCAATCTTCGACACCTTATTCGCCATCGTGCGAAGGATAAATAACAAAGCACCCATCTTTATGCCGGACAAATCCCACCTTCACCATCGGTTGATGGCGATAGGGTATGGGCATCGCCGCACCGTTGTGATTATTTACGCAATCAGTGGATTCTTCGGCATGGTAGCCATATGGTGGAACTATATCAACCGGCCCGGGGCTACTCTTGTATTAGCCATATTGCTGGTATGCATAGTTGTCGGGGCAGAAAAAATCGGAATGCGGACCGGGGGACATACCATTGAACTTCCCAAGCAGAGCAGAACAGCCACGACGTCATCACAAGTTTGAGAGAGGATTAACATCGGGGAAGGGATATAATGAAATCTTTTATTAAAAAATCTTTCCTTTTAGCCATAGTGTTCGGGCTGTTCTTTGGAATGGGGTGTGGTCTGGTGGAACTATTCGCACCATCAGTCCCGACTGTAGCTACCTCCGATCCTATTGAACCGCCTCCCACCATCGTGGACGACAAAAAGAGAACCAATATCTTGTTGCTCGGTGTGGATGCACGCAAAGGAGAAGAGATAAGCCGTTCAGATACTATCATATTGGCCTCCATCGATCCTAAAATGAACCGGGCAGCCTTGGTGTCAATCCCCAGGGATACCAAGATCAGCGGCAGTGCGGTTGGCGGCATGGATAAAATCAATGCCGCCAATGTGGCTGGCGGTCCCGAGTATGCGGTCGAGAAAGTGGAAGAATTGATGAACGAACAGATTGATTATTACGTGGAGATCGATTTTGAAGGTTTTAAAAACATAATTGATGCTCTAGGAGGAGTTACTGTCGATGTTGACCAGAGGATGTATAAGCCCTCCGAAGATATAAACCTGAAGCCGGGCGTACAGACCCTGGATGGTTATGGAGCCTTGGCTTTCGTCCGCTATCGTGACTACCCGATGGGGGACATCGAACGGACGGAGCATCACCAAGCCTTCCTTAAAGCCTTGGGGCAAGAAGTACTAAAGCCCGCGACGGTTGTAAAACTACCAACCCTGGTCCGGGAAGTGAAAGCCAATGTCAAGACCAACCTGGGGTTAAAGGATATGCTAAAGATAGCCGCGTGGGCACCGGGATTTACCAGCGAGTCTATCGTTGCCCAGACTCTCCCGGGGTCCTTTTATGACCAGCGTAATGCTCAGGGAGTTCTGACCGCCAGCTATTGGGTAGCCGATAAAAACAAAACCGCCACGTTGCTGGATACGATGCTTAACGGGCAGACGGTGGCGGTAGTGCAAGGTTCATCGACTACGGTGACAAAGGCACCGATTTCCCCTGCTGTCGAGAAGCCAAATAACACCACGCCTGCCACCGAGAATACAAATGCCAAGAGTACAACCGAGGAGAAAGCGGATACTAAAACAGACGGAAGTAAAATGACTACCGAATCCGTTGATGATGAAGACAAAACAACCAATAAACCCCAGTCCCCCACCAGTGACGCTAAAATAAGCAAAACAACTCAACCCCCAGTTGACGCGAAGAGCAGTAAAACCAGTACCCAAAGTAATCCCGGCAAAGGGGCCAATATATAAATGCTGGTTTAGACCCAAATCGAATAGATAATGGATGAATCCTTGGGCTATACTTATATGAACCCGGTTTCAGGCTGCAACCTGTGGATTGTGGACAGGTTTTACTTTAAAGGTGTCATGTGGTGCCCGCACCACAATAAACGAATACAACCAGAATATTTATAGCAAGGACCATTGAATATGTAATTTGGTGGTCTTTATTTATATTTGGCTCCGTGCCGAAACTGCAGCAAAAGGTGGCCCAGCACAGGAAACCAAATATAAAAATAGCTTAAGGCAACCCAATCAGTATGGTAATAATAGTAATGGGTTTGATATAATAATAACGGCAGAATATGGCAGCCGACAGGATAAAAACGCATAATGAAAAGGCAAACCCATTGTAAGGTGGGGACGCAAAGCCACGGGCCTTGAGTTCAGGCAGCCGGGTTGCAAAACCCCAACAACCGTATTGAATCTTCAGTTCAAAACGGTTTTTTAGTGGTATCCATAGGCAGGGTCTGCCCAATAAAAAATTGGCCAAAAGCTGATTGTAAGCAATTCACGGAAGACACTCATAAACATCGACATCCATCGTAATATAGGTATCAGGGTTAAGTAGCCATTTTAATTTAGAGAATGTTTCCTCTTTGATGAATATCCAGCGGGAGGAAGAAGGAAGGCAGAGACAATTGCGCAAACTTTCACAACGGATATTATTTATGCTGGCGGGCGATGCGATCCTAATAATCGCAGCTTATTTTTTTGCTGTATCATTGAGATTTGACGGGGAAATACCCCCGCAATTCATGGGCGCCTTGCTGTATCTGATACCGTTTATAGTCACGGCTAACCTGGGCTTTTTGTTGGCTTTCAAGCTGTATGGACGAGTTTGGGAATATGCCAGCTGGGAGGAGCTGTTTTCTATCATTAAAGCGGCTACCAGCGGCAGTATCCTGGTATTTGCTTTCATAGAATTGCTCCAGCTCCGAAGTCTGCCCAGATCGGTTTATATTATGGGATGGCTGTTTACCATCGTATTACTTGGAATTTCTCGCTTGTGGTGGAGGATCAATCGCGATTATTTAAATAGGAATCACCAACAAGGCACCAGGGTCTTGATAGTGGGGGCCGGCAGCGCAGGAGCCATGCTGGCCAAAGAAA
>JAAYJY010000223.1 GCA_012522705.1 Syntrophomonadaceae bacterium
TCCTGGCATCGATCTCTTTGGCCCTGGAGCGGTTGATCCGGTCGGTCCAAGACCCGGATACTCCCGTCCGGTAAGCTGACATCACTTCGTCAAAATAATACACCGTACCACGGGTGGACAGATATAGGAGCATGGGGATGTCCCCAACCGGGGCCTGCAGATAAAAATCCGGCGGGGAGTCCATCAACTCCCGGCGATATATTATGGAATTAATACTGACGAAAGTGCCTCCACCCATGATGAGATCCTCTATAGGTGCCAGACGGTTCTGATGGTAAGGCCTTATTAGACGGCCCACCGACCTTCCTTCCCTGTTTACCAGTTTCACCGCATGACAACACATACTGCAGTCCGGATGGCTTTCCATGTAATCCACCTGCTTTTGCAGCTTTTCCGGATCAGTCCAATAATCATCCCCTTCACAGAAGGCAACATATTTCCCCTCGGCTCTGGGCAGGTTAAATGCGGTCCCAACCTTGATTCCCTTGGAATATTGGTTTTCTGTCTGGTACAGGGGCTTGATCAGGCCCGGATACTGACGGGCGTAATCTTCAATAATATCAGCAGTCCGATCGGTAGAAGCATCATCGTGGATCAGGATCTCATACTCGAAATCGGTCTGCTGTCTCAGAAAACCTTCGATCGCATCGCTGATATATCTCTCCTGGTTATATGCAATGCAATTGATGCTTACCATAGTGCTCATTATCAGTTCACCTATTGACACGGCGGTAACACCGTTCATCCAGCAACTGCCGGAAGAATTCCGAAAAGAGACTCTTGATATGGGTTGGGTCAAAGATACTCAATGTATCCAAGGCCGGCCGCGAATTGATCTCGATTATTTTAAAACCTGTATCGCCGATCATGATGTCAAATCCCATCAGTTTCAGCTGAGGTACATAATCGCCAATCGCAAGAACCGTCGCCCTTATGTCTTGCCAAAGTGGTACTGTGCCTTCCATTGGCATTTTGCTGTCCGGGTGATTGGCTATCTTGATATAGTTTTTCCCATCGTACAATAGACCGCGCGAAAACTTCCCGCTGTCGATATCCACCCACACCGCGATCCCCCCTGCATGGATGTTGTCGACATAACCTGATGCATCCGTACCCAGTTTCAAGTAGGCGCCGGCTATCCTGTTGTCGCCGCCCAGGTTGACTGTAACTACTCTAAGCGAACATGGCCGGTTGCCGCTGATCGCAGCCAAAGCATGATGAGAAGAGAGGTATTCAGTAATAAGGTAACCCGACAGTCCTTTAAGAAAAGCCCTCATGTCTGTGCGATTCATGCGGACATCATCAACATAATAATCGTTATTATGGCAAGTTAACCTGTGAAATCCCTTCCCCCGGGACCCCGCCATCAGTTTCGCAGCCAGGCATCCCTTCCTCTCCAGCAGCCGTACAATGCGTTCGTCATCGACCTCCGCCAAGGGACAGTCCATTAAACAGGTAACATACCCATGGTCCAATAAATAGTAGTATTCCGGCAGATTCTGATTAAAGGGCCGCAAGAGATACTTGAGGCTTAGTTTGTCGTCCAGCCATTTACTGAATACACCGTTGATGGGCTGCAGCTGATAATAAGGAAAGTCGGGCAGAAATTGATGGTAATTGTCTGAAGTCAGTCCATAGAGTTTGATCCGATCGGAAAAAAAAGAACGCCTGTAGGCCCATAACTTCCAACGGATAGACTCTTTGGTATACAGCAAATCTTCGCCCAGTGCCCGCAAGAAAGCCTTGTTAAATCCGCGCTGCCAGCTCAATGGTTCGAATACTCCCTTCTTCCGATCATGATGCTTTATAATCACCTGTTCTGTTTGATATCTATAAAAAGGGCTCGGTAATATACTCCTCGTATTTACGGGCAATGATCATTTTATTCAGACCCGAATGTGCTTGTATACCCAGCCCTTGAAAACAGCGCAGATGATTGGAGACCACATCATAACCGGCCAAATGGCTGAACTCCACTCCCCCGGACAGGCGCGGGTTTATTTCCAGAAGGGAAAAGCCGCCGCTGGGAGACTCGATGAATTCCAGGTTAACTGCACCGATAACGTCAAGTGCCCGGGCAATCCAGCAGTAGGTTGAAGTCAATTCGTTATTGTCGATTGTCTCTACGGTCAGTCCAGCCCCGGAGGGATTGCGCAACAGCTCGCGCCGGGCCACACATACTACCCTATCCTTGCCATCCCGGATAACATCCACGGTGCAAATCCGGCCCTCTATAAAGGGCTGAATGACATATTCGCAATGATTGCTCAGATCCTTCAGATAGGTCGCTTGCTCCGCGTTGCCGATCTTGACTAATCCCTGGCTGCTGCGTCCAAACCGGGGCTTGGCTTGCCAGGGGAAAGGCCAGGACGGCAGAGCACTGGGATTAAACCGGTCAGTCGCAATGGTATTGTCCAATCCCAAGCTGGCAAGGAACCGGGGTAAACGATACTTATCCCGGCACAAACCGATCGATTCCGGCTCCATGACACATGCTAAAACACCCTCGGATAGTAATCGGTGCTTAACCGAACTGATAACCTGGACTTCCGGATCGGTCAAAGGGACTATAGCTTCTATACCCATATCCGCACATGTATTCATTATAAAATCCCGGTACTTATCCTCATCCCTGGCGGGGGGTGCCTGAACGAACCAGTCCACGTTATAGGCATCAGCTATCCATTCCCGCGGATAGATATCATTGCCTACCACCAAGTGGCCGCCCCTATGCAGGGTCTTGATCACTATATCCGCGGCCATCGAGCCTATGGCGGTTACAAGCATCTTCATACCGGTTTCACCATAACTTACTCTTCATAAATTGAATTGATCATTCCTTAGAATAGTTGTTCAGAGCCCTCAGCACCACGCTGCAGATCATGTCTATCTGCTCCTCATCCAATTCCTCATACAGGGGGAGGCACAGAATACGAGCAGAGATATCTTCAGCCAACGGTACGGGGTACTGGCCGACATAATCCAACCGACTCAGAGGGGGATAGAAATAACGGCGGGGATATACACTAACTTCATTGAGTGCGTCCCGAACGTGTTGGAGCTCAGCTTGACTGGCAAAGATAACCGGGTAATAGGCATAATTATATTCAGTGCCCTCGCGCAGGACAGGTCTGACCAGACGTCCGGTAAGGGCAGCATCATAGCGCGAACATATAGCTTTACGCCTGGCGATGGCTTCGCTTACCCCTGATAGAACACAAAGGCCGAGGGCGGCGTGTAATTCTGACATTTTGGCGTTGATACCGATTTCGGGGTAAAACGCCTCAGGTCCATTTATACCGAAATCTCGCATCCTTCTGATTCTTTCGGCCAGATAATCATCGTTACAGACGACCGCCCCACCCTCGCCAGTGTAAAAGAGTTTGGTAGCATGAAAACTCAAGGTGGAGATGTCTCCAAAGTTCAACAATGATTGATTCCGATAATTGACTCCAAAGGCATGGGCAGCATCATAAATCACTTTCAATTGGTGCTTAACAGCCAAGTCCTGGATGGAATCCACGGCACATGGGTATCCATATATATGCGTAGCTAATATAGCCTGGGTGTGCTCGGTGAGGACGGTCTCGATACGGTCGGGGTCGATGCACAAGGTATCGTTTTCAATATCGGCAAACACCGGGCGACAGCCTTCCCATGCAATGGCCGAGCTTGTAGCCACAAATGAAAAGGGCGTTGTGATAACATCACCGTCCAGCTCCAACGCCTTGAGGGCCAACTGCAAGGCTATGGTCCCGCTGCTGACTACCAGACAGTGCTTGAGTCCAAGGTAATCTTTGATTCTGATTTCAAGTTCTTTCACCAACGGCCCGTTGTTGGTAAGTTGCCCTCTCTCCCAGATCCCTCTCAGGTAGTCGATATACGAATCCATATCTGGAAGTGCGGGTTTGGTCACGAGAATTCGAGGCTGTTTAGGTGAGTGCATCCCTACATCAACACGCTCCCACTTATTCCTGTTGCATTCTTTCTGATCTGGGCCCTATTATACTACATATTGCGATCCTGGCAGCGTGTTTTCAGCATTTCCGGGCACACATCCTGGCGCGAAAGTACCGAGGGTCGATGCGGCAGGGTGGGCAGGAAGGATTACGGACTGCCAAGCGCGAATTGGGAGTGAGACTTTGCATCGAAGAAGGATGGTTGGGCTTAAATGAAAAAAGTGATTGTATACGGCAGTATTACTCTGAGCACCATGTTATTTTACGACGCTGGCGGCAATTCCAATTTCGAGATAGCTTGCTTTACCATGGACCGGGAGTACCTGCCCGGGACTGAGTTGCTGGGTCTGCCCTTGGTGGCCTTCCAGGATCTGCCTACCCTGTATCCCCCGGGAGAGTACGATCTGCTGGCCTTATTCAATGGCTATAGCCGCATGCGGGACCGGGGTCGGATGTATCTGAAAGCCAAGCAGGCGGGATACACTCTCCGCAACTATATCAGTACCCGGGCCGATGTGGCGCCAGATATCATGATGGGAGACAACAACGTCATAATGGGTAGTACCCATCTCTGCTTCGGCTGCATCATGGGCTGCAACAACCTCACCAGGGAGCATGTTTATCTTGGGCACCAATTCAATCTGGGAAGCCATAACATCATCACCGCGGGTTGTAATATCGGCGGACATGGGGTAATTAAGGACAGTTGCTATATCGGGCTGGGAGTCACCATAATAGACCACGTGAGGATTGAGGATGAAACCCTTATCGGAGCTGGCAGTGTAGTGGTTAAGAATACCGAACCACAGGCCAAATACGTGGGCAATCCCAGCCGCATAATCGGCTATCACCATGATGAAGGTATCAGGATGGACATAAACAACCGCTGATGCGAAGAGAGCAATTGCAGATCATAAGCGGGCCAGCATCGCCGCCACTTCGGCCCGAGTGACCAGCCGTGCCGGTTGCAGGGTTTCTCCGGGGAAGAGATTGACCAATCCATCCGCCTGCAGATGCGAGCTGACTATCGACAATTCCCGGCGGGTAACCGGTAGGTAAGGCCTAAAGGTGCCATCCGAATAGCCATTGATCCAACCTGCTCCTTCCGCGATGGCTACTGATGAGCGCGCCCACCAGGGGATGTCCCGATCATCGGCAAAATCCGTCTGTCTATTGGCAGCGGTGCCCAAACCTTGCTGTTGGGCCAGCAATACCATCAGCTCGGCCCGGGTAACATTGTTGTTAGGCCGGAAGGTTCCGTCCTCATATCCCTTTACAATTCGGTTGGCGGCCAATTCGGTGATAAAGGCTTCCGCCCAGTGTCCATTGATATCGGTGAACACCGGGACCTGGTTGCCCGACTGATATTGGATTATGTCGACAGCGATGTCCCGCATCGCACCGGTATCCGTGTCCAAGGCTACCACGATGATACTTTTTTCTTTTTCCAGAAGGTTGAATATCCTCTCGAAGTTACCATCGACTGTATCTATCCTCTCCCAGCTGCCATCCTGGCGGTAGATAAACACTCGCTCGGCAATGGTGAAACCCCTGATCACCAGTACTCCATCAAGGTTCTGGGCAGTTATGCTTAAATCCAGTGCTGCGGCGGAGCCGGGTACCTTGGCCTCCACTCCTCCCAAAAACTGCATCCAGGGTGACGGAGCGGTCAGGGTGGTGATCTGTACCGGTTCACCTGGTATCAGGTCTTCAATACCCATGATGTAATCACCTCGGCTGACCCGGGTGGAAGGACTGTACTCATAAGTGCTGCCATCGGCCATGTAAATGGTATTGTGGGCCTGATCAACCTCCGCCAGTATCTTTGTGCTTTCCTCACCTATATCGGCCACATCTATTCGCCAAGCCTCACTGCTCTCGGGATCGCCGATGATACGGACCCAATCCCCCGGTTCCAGCCCCGATGGCTCCATAGTGAAATCCATACCGAAGGCCTCCGTCTGTGCCGTTAAGATAAAGGAGCGGGATAGACCGTGGGAGTCAATGAGATAGAGTGTCTTATTCTTGGTGCTTAGGTAGGAGACCCGTCCATAAGTCACCTGGCTGGAGGCATTTATCTGTATGATAGTATGAACATCAGCTACAAGCTGAGCTTTTATCAAATCCACGGCTTGCAGGTCACCCAGTTTCACGGTTTCCTTATCACGATAAATTAAGCTACCCGGGAAGACACTGTAACTGCGGTCGCTATCCAGTTTAATCAGATTGGAACTCTCATCGACGTAAATGATCCGCCCGATAACAAATGAACGCTGCAAGAAAAGCGTATTCACATTCCCCGTGCCCGGCATTACATTAAGGGTGACCGCCGTTCCCGGGAGCAGGTAGTCCAGCAAACTCTGGTCCATCGTACTATAGGGCACATCCTGAAGTGTGCCGTCGATAATCTTATCACGATGAGAAATAGCCGAATAACGCGAGAGCGTATACGTCTGATCGTTATTGAGCAGTTTTATTGTATGGCTGGCAGCATCTACTTCGGAAATATAACCGGTTACCTCCTGGCTTTGGGCTTGCAGTTTCCACAAAGTCTGCAAGGCGGGGTTAACCGAAGCCTTTAATCCAGTTCCGGCAGGCAGATTGTCAATTCCCCTAGCCGGCACTCCATTGACCATTATGCTGCCGGTCTGACCTTCCATGCGGCGGTCAATATAGTAACCGCCTTCCCGGACCGAGTTGTTCATCTCCAGGACCATGCTTCCCTCAAGGGTGTCCAGA
>JAAYJY010000021.1 GCA_012522705.1 Syntrophomonadaceae bacterium
CCTGATGCCACCATTTGGGTAAAATCGCGCATGGCAATGGTCCCCAAGATCTGGCGGCCCAGCCATTTGACTTCCATGGTTGTGGCGATTGATGGGAGTGGAGCGATCCCATCAGGCCCAGCGAAGGGGGCGATATCATAAAATAGAGATTTGTGGTCTCCGGCCAGATTAATGTTCATGTGGCGGGTTTTTACAGTCCAGTCGTCCAGGGCCAGCAAACGCTCCCGGGCCCAATTCTGGGTAGCTTCATTGCCTTCCGCCTCATCACGGGCCTTCTGGAACTCTCGATTCGGGTCGATCCCCATTACTACCGGCTCTAACCGGTAATGAGATATTTTGGCATCATCGAAGATCTCCACAATCTGGGGGAGTTCGGATTTCAGAGATTCGGCCAGGCTTTCATAATGCTGGATATTCTCTTCCGGGGTGGCATCCGGCTGCCGTTCAATCATTACCGCATTGGCTATCTCTTCGCCATTCAGTCCCTTCATCTTATGAGCAATATGATACAAAAAGAGGGTTTGAACCGTGCGTATGGCTTTATCACGATGAACTTTCAAGGTGCCCTTGGTCAAACCTTCGATATGATTGCGGCAGATTACATAGGCGCGATATTCACTCTCTCTCTTGGTCTTGATAGCAACCAAGCCCGCATAGGTGCCGCTGGGGTCTTCCTCATACTCCATGGTCTCATCAAAAAGCTCCCAAAGACGGATCAATTCTCTTCCTTTGTTCTTTATCTGATGTTTTAGAGTCTGATGCATAAAATGTATCGCCGAGCGTGCCGTCGTCAGTTCATGGGTAATGTCGCGCAAAACTTCCAAGGCCGGCTTATGAAAGGGGAAAAAATGAGTAAACTCATCTTCTCCGATGCTCTTGGGCCAGGTAAACTGGTTGCTGTAGTGAAGGTAATAGTTGTGAATATATTCGGGATGCTCAATCTTCCTAACCCGCGATAACACGATATCGTAATAGTCTTTTGAGTTCTGCAAAAGAGGAACCAGTTTCAGGCGGTCGTCGGCAATAATGTTTTTCACGCCCAGCCCCGGTTTGGCTTCAATCGCCTGTTGCGCCGCACATACCGTCCATATGGGCAGGTTATGGACCTTGGCCAGCCGGTTGGCCAGAACGACCAGTGTTTTTTCGTCATCAACGCGCTGGTCTTCGTCCCGATCCTTCATGAATAACGAGATCTCATCCAGTATCAATAGTACCCCAGCGTAGCCTTCCCCCAGTATCGTTTCCACCACGTGTTTGAGAATATCCTCGTTCTCAGCCGGTATCTGGGGTTGAACCTTCAGATACTCGTTGTAAAAGCGCCATAATTTGTTGCCCGCACTGCGCTTGTATTCAGGGGTCTTGTTTTGCTGGATGGATTTAATGAAATCCTCAACATCTTCAAACGCATCCTCGGCGAAGTAAGCGGGGTCTTTTAGAAATTTCTTTAAATCCTTGCGATAGCGGTCAAGATCCACACTTATGAAACGGTCGGCCAGCAACTCGGCTGGATACAAGGATAGGTTTTTGCCTGTCTCTATTAAAAGTTGATCTTTCACGCTTTCCAATATGTATTCGCTAAGGCGTTTGCCCTTATCACTCAGCCCGACTGCCCCACCGCCGGAGCCAACCAAAGTACGGGCCACCACGAAAATCCCTTTCTTGGCACCCGCGCTTTTACTCCTCATTCCTTCCCAGAATTGATATATGGATTCTCGTTTGCCTTGCCCGGCAGCGGTTTCTTTCGCTTGTACCAACTGCCATACTTGCTCATTTCCCAAGGATAGTGCCGCCAGAAAGCTGAGCAGATGTGATTTTCCTGACCCAAACTCCGCCTGTATCCAGTAACCCTGTCCAATGGGATGGTCCTTCTTCTCTGGTTTATAGGGTGCAGCAATTTTCGCTAAAATATCATTCAAGAATGAACGGACCGGACCAATCTGAAATTCTTTAACCGTCTGTTCTTCCGGGAGGCGGCCTTTCCGGGCTTCGACCGAATTGGAGTCAGCCCAAATATGCTTTTCCAGCGAATACACTGAAATGATCTTATCGGGAACGATGCATATCTCATCCATACTCTTGCGGGCCGCAAATAAATTATCAACTGCACCCATGCTAATCAATCAACTCCCACATGTGATTTTCTGCTATAAAATTTATTGGAAGAATGTAAGCCTGGTCCGTTAAACCAGCAAACATAACTACTTCTCCCTGGCGATTTCTTTTCCCGGGCAGTAATAGAATGATCCGTTTATCATCTGTGGCCAGGGTGCGAAATAGGTTCAGCTCGATGTGATAGGTGAAAAGCATTTCCAATCCCTTTAGAACCAGCAGATCGTGGTCACGCAGCTGCGAGCGCAGAAAAGATTCAAAGGATTGCCGGACGTGCTGCACAGTCGGTTCCGGTTTTTTGGGTTCATTGTCGGCCAATTCCTTGAAATCGTCATCCGGAATGGCCTCTAATATCTCCCAATTAACTGATAAAGGCGCGTGGAAAGACTGCCCCTCGAAGGTTTTCGCCTGTTGCAGGCTTTCCGAAAACCTATCCAGGGCGCTGTAGCTTCCCAGGACACCATAGAGATGCCGCCCGGACTTCACATTCAACCTGGTCCGCAAGGCCTCAATTATTTCTGTATCGGTCATTTTGCACTTCTCTCCCAGCAAGGATGGTCACCAATTGCTCCAGCGTGTACCTGGTGGTGAACTGACGGACACTGTCTATCTCTGACACCTTGGCCAGCAAGCCCAAGTTGCGCAATTCAAATAACGTCGGCAATATTTGCTCCGGTCGCCAGAGCATCAATTTTACAGCATCCATTTGTTCTACCAGCCGAATATCATAAATGCCC
>JAAYJY010000224.1 GCA_012522705.1 Syntrophomonadaceae bacterium
ATAAACAACCTAATCCCGGTCACCCTGGGTAACATTGTGGGCGGAGCAGTCTTCGTAGGAATGTACTACTGGTTCGTTTACCTGAGAAAAACGGCGTAAGGCCAAGGACTAGAGTGTAGCCGCTTAAGCAATCGTTGCATTGTCGCAAATGAAACACTGATCGGGGCATTGCCGCCGTTGGGGACTGTTAAAGTCGACATGGAATGGCAATGCCCCTAGTCCTTATTCCGGTTCAAAGCCAAAATTCTCAGTGATGCCAACCTACTTGAAAGTTTATCAAAAAGGGGGTATAAAACATGGATCCAAAGGAATTTGAACGCATTATGGATATGGCCATTGCCGACGAGATCGAGGCCTTCGAATTTTATACTCAGGTAGCGGAGGCTACGGCTAGCGCCACCATGAAAAGAATCTTTAGGGAACTGGCAGAGGAGGAAGCGGGGCACAAGGTAGCCCTGGAGAAGATCAGGGATAAGGAACTGCAGAACTTCTCATTCCCGGCCGTAACTGACTATGGTGTCTCGGAGACCGTGGAAATGCCTAAGTGTTCGATGGACATGAAGCCGGCTGACGCCATCGCCCTAGCCATGAAGAAAGAAGAACAGGGCGTGAAGATGTACACTGGTCTGGCTAATGCCGCCACCGACCCTGAGCACAAGAGCGTGTTCATGAGCCTCGCCCGGATGGAAGCCGGACATAAAGCTAAATTGGAGGATCTCTACAACCAGACCGCTTTCCCGGAATGCTGGTAAACCAACCAATGGCCATAAAAAACCCGCCTTACAGAGGCGGGTTTTTTATGGCCATCAATGATAGAACTAGGGAGTCTGATGCTCTATTAGGATACATATTGGTACATAACCAGCATAGTCGAAAAACAAAAAACCTATCTCCCAAGTAAACAGGAAATAGGTAGTCTATACTGGTAGCCCTAGGGGGAATCGAACCCCCGTTTCCGCCTTGAGAGGGCGGCGTCCTGACCGCTAGACGATAGGGCCGAATGGCAGCCGGACAAGGATTCGAACCCTGGCGAACTGATCCAGAGTCAGTCGTGCTACCACTACACCATCCGGCTGCAAGCGCGCAAAACGCTCGCGCAAAAGTTATTATAATACAGGCGCTGTGATATTGTCAAAACATTGCTGATTTTATTCTGCCGCCAGTTCTCCCACGTATTTTAGCGCCCGCTCCAGCCTGGCTTGACAAGCATCCCGGCCTAGCAGTTCCATGACCTCGAAAAGCCCCGGGGTATTGGTCACACCAGTCAAAGCCAACCTGGTTGGATGTATCAGGGCCGAGGCTTTGATCTCCATTTGGGCTGCCTTACCCCGCATCCCTTCCTCCAGGGCGGCGGCTATAAACTCTGGCACCGACTCCACCACCTCCAGTACCGCCCGAATATAGACGGCACTCCCGGCAGGGCGCAAGTATTTCTGGGTGCCCTTCGGGTCATAGGTCTCTGGCGCCGAAAAAAAATAGCTGACCAGGGGCAGGATTTCCCTGGTCGTCTTGGCCCGGCTTTGTACCAGTTCCACCACCTGCTGGAAATAACCGCGATTGTCATCCCGCAACCATCCTTTTTGAGTCGCTTCCGGTGTCACCATATCCACGATCCGGTCCAGGTCGGCCGCAGCCAGGTATACGCCATTCATCCAGGTCAACTTGCCCAAATCGTAGATGGCTGCCGAACGGGAGACGGTCTCCAGAGCGAAGTTTTTTATCATCTTGTCGCGGGGATAGATGTCGATGTCGTCACCCGGCGACCAACCCAGCAGGACCAGGTAATTGACCAGGGCTTCGGGCAGGTAACCTTGATCGCGGAACTCCTGTACCGAGGTAGCCCCGTGGCGTTTGGAAAGTTTGCTGCGGTCTGGAGCCAGGATCATCGACAGATGGGCAAAATAAGGCAGAGCCCAGCCCAAGGCGTCATAAACCTTGATCTGCTTGGGGGTATTGGACAGGTGTTCTTCAGCCCTCAGCACATGACTGATGGCCATGGTATGATCGTCGACTACCACCGCGAAATTATAGGTCGGCCATCCATCCGATTTGGCGATAATGAAATCGTCCATCAGCTGATTATCGAATTGAACTGTTCCACGAATCAGGTCCTTTACCACAGTCTGGCCGGTGCGGTCCACCCTCAAACGCACCACTGGCCGTTCCCCTGCCGCCATCCGGGCATTGGCCTCGGCAGCCGCCATGTGACTGCACTGGCCTTCATACCGGTAGTTGCGCTTTTCCTCCTGGGCCTTGTCCCGTTGGGCTTTAAGTTCATCCTGCCCGCAAAAGCAATGATAAGCCTTGTCCTGAGCCAGCAATTCCTCAATATACTGGCGGTAAATAGCCAAACGCTCACTCTGCCGGTAGGGACCGTATTCCCCGCCAACCCCCGGACCTTCATCCCAATCCAGGCCCAACCATTGCAAGCCATCCACTATCCCCTCCGCCGCGTCGGCGGTAGAGCGCATAAGATCGGTATCCTCAAGACGTAAGACCAGCACCCCTTGCCGGTTGTGGGCAAAAAGCCAGTTGAAAAGGGCAGTACGGGCGCCTCCGATATGCAGGGCACCGGTGGGACTGGGCGCAAATCTTACCCTAACCTTTTCCAAACTCAAACCACTCCTTCGCTAATATATTAGCCCAAACCATTTCTTGTCACAAGTCGGCTGTTTCAGGCAAATACAGCTTTATTTCAAGGAACGCCAAATCCATTTATGGAAAACAGGCACCAAATGCAGACACTTTTCATATATTTAGATTGTAAGGCGAAATATCTGATATTTTGGGGGTTTAGCCATTGGCCAGGAAGTGGATATCCGTACTTGCTGCCGTTCTCATCATTTTCCTTGTAGTCATTACAGTGTTGGTGGACTTGCAGGTGAAGGCCAGCATATTGGAGATCGCCAGAACTCAGGCCCAATTGCGGGCGGTGGAAGTAATAAATGAATCCATCAACAACAACATTGTATCCGGCACCAATTACCAGGACCTGGTATCCATCCAGACTGATTCCAACCAACGGGTGGTTATGCTGCAGGCCAACACGGTGGTTATTAACCAGTTGATGGCCCGCACCGTCAACGAGGTCATCAAGAGCAACACGTCTTTGCAGGCCAAAGCCATCAATATCCCCTTGGGACAGGTGACCGGCAACATAATGTTGATAGGCCGGGGACCCAGTGTCAGCGTTCGCGTCCTCCCAGTTCAGCAGGTCCATGTAGAAGTCGATAACCGTTTTGAACAAGCGGGCATAAACCAGACCCGCCATATCATATCATTTAAGATCAACACCCGGATCAAGATCGCCGTCCCCCTGGCCAGCGAAGAACTGCCGGTCACAACAACTATACCCATCGCCGATACCGTGATAGTCGGGGAAGTCCCCCACACCTACGTCAATTTTTCCGGGGGCGCGGATGCCTTCATCAAAGGCAGCGAAAAATAACGCTAGTCGACGCAGTCAATTTTCCTAACCGCAATTCATATATTAATAATATATTCTGAACAGGAGTGATAACATGGTCAAGTTGTCTGATCTTCGCACCCGGGAAGTGATAAACGTCCTGGATGGGAAAAAACTGGGCAGCATTATAGATATAGAATTGGATGCCGAGCGGGGCCGGGTACTGGCCCTGGTGTTACCGGGATCGGGCAAGGGGTGGAGCGTGTTTGCCCGCCGCGAAGAGTTGATAGTCCCCTGGGATAAGATAGTGCGGATCGGCCATGACGTCATCCTGGTGGAAATACCTACCTTCTCGGAGGTGGACAAAAAACACCGGGGAAGATTCATCGACGACGATGATAATTTCTAGGCGATAATGGTTGGCGGCGGTTGATTATCAGATTATTATTAGTCATAATGTTGATTGGACAGCAATAGGTGTATATCTACCCTATAAGCGGGCACATTGAGGTGAAGTCAATGCTGTGTCCTTTTTGCCGGACCACGGAAAGCAAGGTAATCGAAAGCCGATCCAGTGAGGATGGAGCGGTCATACGTCGGCGGCGCGAGTGCATCGCCTGCCACAAACGTTTCACCACTCATGAGAAAGTCGAGGAGAGGCCGTTCCGGGTGGTCAAGAAGGATGGCACCCGCCAACAGTTCAATCGCGATAAAATCCTCATGGGGATTCTGCGCGCCTGTGAAAAGCGGCCGGTAAGTTCGGAAACCATCGAGGCCACGGTGGATTCCATCGAGGCTGAATTGAGGGATTCCCATGACCGTGAAGTGAGCACCATGGTCATCGGCGAGATGGTGATGGACAGGCTGCGGGCTCTGGACGAGGTGGCCTACGTCCGATTTGCCTCAGTTTATCGGCAATTCACTGATCTGAATAGCTTTATCAGCGCCATTGATCAGCTCAAAGGCCAATAACTCCCAGGGGTGCCTGAGCCATTTATAAAGGCTCTCCCTGTTCCATTTCCGCTTGCAGAAGCTCCTGGGTCTGCTCGGCACAAGCTTCCGGAACCGCTACCTTGACTTCACCTAATGGGCCTACCGTCAGACCAAATACCGATCCCAAGGATTTTATAAGCTTTACCGGTATGCCGAAGGACTTTATCAAACTTTCCAGCAATGCATCCTCGGGCGGATTGACGGTGGCGATAACGACCCACGGCGACTGAGAGATATCGAAGCCGCAATTAGGGCACGGCCACTGCTCATCGGGGTTCTGCTCACAGCGGGGACATTTCATTGGAAACACCTCCTGAACACATTTTAATAAATATCGGGGGCAAGGACAAATGCAGCCGTGGATCATACGGGATACCGGGACGATCAAATATATAACTTTGCCCGGCTGGGAAGCCGAAGGAGTAGCCTTGGCCTTCTCGACCCGCTTGGGCGGAGTGAGCCAGGGGATCCATGAATCGCTAAACATGGGACTCCATGTGGAGGATCAGGATGAATTGGTCCTGGAAAATCGCCGCCGCCTGGCTGCGGTTTTCGATTTTAATCTGGACGCAGTGGTATGCTGCCAACAGGTGCACGGCAACCAAGTGGCCGTGGTCGGGGAGGCTGACCGGGGTCGAGGGGCATTTCGTCTGGGGGACGAGATACCGGGGTGCGATGCTCTGGTAACGGTTCAACCGGGAATATTTTTGCTCAGTTTCTACGCCGATTGCGTTCCGCTCTACCTTTTCGACCCCCTTCAAAGGGTGGTGGCCAGCGCCCATTGTGGCTGGAAGGGAACCATGGGTCGGATCGGCCGCCATACCATCGATATGATGAACCGGCAATTCGGAACCCGCCCTGAATCGGTGTGGGCTTTCATCGGACCGGGGATCGGAGCCCCATGTTTCGAAATAAACCCGGATTTGGCGGCTCGGGTAAATGCTGAATTTACGGGTTGGCATGATATAATTAACAGGGACAGGCAGGACCGCTATACATGGGATCTGCAGGAAACCAATGCCAGGATATTACAGGCGGCGGGAGTCATGTCCCGGAATATATCCATCTGTTCCTTGTGCACGGTATGCCAGCCGGATTTGTTTTTTTCTTACCGCCGGGAAAAAGGCCTGACCGGGCGGATGGCAGCGGTACTTGGCCTGCAGTATTAAGAGGCGATAACAGACCGGGGGTAGGGGACCTTGTCCAGCAGGATGCACAGGTTGCAATACAAAAACAGGATGAATAGCGTCATCAAGCTAGCATTGGTCTTGTTGGCCGTGGCGATTGCCCTGGGAATCTTATACCGTGTAGGTTCACAGGCCCTGATCGTCTTTGGCAAAATGAACCGGCAGATCCAGATGGTAGAGTATGGCACCATGGAAGAACGACTGACAGCCCAAGCCGCGGTATTGAATCATGAAGAAATTTTCTTGGCCCGGGAGGCGGGGCGTTTTGAAAATATGGCCAAAGATAAAGAAAAGGTTGGGAAGGGTACCCTGTTGGGATATTTCATTACCAATGAGGGAAAAAGCATCGTACGGGCTGCCGAGGCGGGTGTTTTCGTCCGCACTACCGACGGTTTGGAGGAAGTGTTCGCCAACCTGGATCTGGCCGGGGTCACTTCTGAAGTGTTCCAGTACAAGCCCACTCCCACCTTTTTGGAGAAGCCGGTGCAGATCGGACAACCCATATACAAGATCGTGGACGGGCTAATGCCTACCAGACTGCTGTTGAAAATGTCTGCCGATGCTTCCGAGATTGAGATTCAACCGGGCCAGAAATTGGCCATAGTGG
Organism: Syntrophomonadaceae bacterium; assembly: GCA_012522705.1. Lineage (GTDB taxonomy): Bacteria > Bacillota > Syntrophomonadia > Syntrophomonadales > Syntrophomonadaceae > PHAA01. Next base: position 6,194 of record JAAYJY010000224.1, read on the forward strand.
GTGAAGGCGAGGACTGGGGCCGGGGCAGGGTAGTCGAGTTACAGAAGGAATCAGGTGATTTGATGATGATGGTCCAATTGGATAGCTTTTGTGAAAAAAGCATCAACAAACGCTTTATAAAGGTAGACGCGGTCTTGGACAGCCGCACCGGTTTTCTGGTGTCGGCTCAAGCCATAGTGGCAAGAGACGGTAAACAAGGCGTCTACTGTGCCGTGGGTAAATTCACCGAATTCAAACCAGTGGAGATAATCAAGCAGAAGGATGACATAGTACTGGTAGATGGGTTGGACAAAAATGACTTTATAGTCACCAATCCTACTGCTAGAATATAGGATGACGAGCATAAACATGGAAGACATAAGACAACGGTTAAACCAGATCCGACAAAATATCGGGCGAGCGGCTCGCCATAGCGGACGCACTGAAAAGGATATAATCCTGGTGGCGGTCAGCAAGACAGTGGGACCGGATGCGGTTATGGCGGCTTATGACATGGGTGTGACCGATTTCGGGGAAAACCGGGTACAGGAGCTTATCCGCAAGAGCAGTCACCTTCCCGAGGCCCGCTGGCATTTTATCGGCAGGCTCCAGACCAACAAGGTTAAGGATGTGGTTGGAAGAACTTGCCTGATTCACTCCTTGGATCGCTGGACGCTGGCCGAGGAGATAAATAAACGGGCCATAAGGATGGGCATTAGGATTCCGGCTTTGGTCCAGGTCAACATCACCGGGGAAGGCAGCAAAACCGGATTGGATCCAGGGGAGGTCCCCGCATTTCTGCAGTCCGCCGATCAGTTGCCAGCGTTGCAAATCATGGGCTTGATGACAATAGCCCAAGAGGATCCCGACCCGGAAGCAAGCCGGCCGGTGTTCCGGGAACTGGCACGCTTGCGCAGCCGGATGGCGGCAAATTCACCTGAATATGTGCAGCTTGGCTGCCTTTCCATGGGGATGTCCCAGGATTACCAGGTGGCCATCGAAGAAGGCGCTGATATTGTACGTATCGGCAGCGCGCTGTTTGAGCAGCGGTAAAGACCGATAAGGAACAGGAGGAAAATCGCATGGGAGTTATGGATAGCGTTTGGAAATGGCTGGGCGTACAGTCCGAGGTGGAGGAAGAATACGAATTCGAGTCACGCCCGGTGCCATTGGAGCGTGACAACCGGGCCACTGCCAATGTGGTGGCTCTTCATACTGCCGGCAAAGGCGCCAAGGTAGTGGTATGCGAGCCGGCTCGGTTTGAAGAGGTACAAGCCCTGGTCGATCATCTGAAAAATCGCAAGCAGGTCATAGTGAATTTTGAAAACACTCCCCCGGAATTGTCCCAAAAGATAATTGATTTTGTCAGCGGGGCAGTATATGCGCTGGACGGGCATAGTCAGCAATTAGGCCAGAATATATTTTTGTTTGCCCCCTCATCGGTGGAGATAACATCGGACAGTAAAAACCTGATGCGTAAAAATGACTTTTTTAAGTCCGATCCCTTTGGGGGAAAGCAGTAATGCCTGTCAATCTGGGCATCATAGGATGCGGTAAGATGGGCTATGCCCTTATGAAAGGGATAAGCGGAGATCCATCGAGATACGGAGACATCTATGTGTACGATGTGGATGAAACCCGGGTGTGTCTGTTTGTAGACGAATTCCAGGCCCGGCCGGTTTCGCCGGATGTGGTGGTGGCCGGTTCCGATATCATCATCCTGGGGGTAAAACCAGGCCAGGTCAGGGAAGTGCTGCAGGCCACCCGCGACCAGTGGAACGGAGACAAACTGCTGGTGTCGATTGCGGCCGGCATCAAGATTGCCAGCATCGAAGAACAATTGCCGGAAGGAGTGCGAGTGGTACGGGTAATGCCCAATACTCCATGTTTGGTGGGTGAAGGCATGGCGGCCCTGGCCGGCGGGCACCGGGCCAGCCCGGCTGACCTGCAATCGGTACGGGAAATGCTGGAGCAAGTAGGATTGACCATCACCGTCGAGGAGTCCTACCTGGATGCGGTAACTGCCGTCTCGGGCAGTGGTCCCGCCTATGTATTCCTGCTGATTGAGGCCTTTATGGATGCCGCTCTAAGTACGGGATTGAGCAGCGATATAAGCCGCCAATTGGTTTTGCAGGCTGTTAAAGGCAGCGTCAAGATGCTGGAGCAATCCGGAGTTCACCCCGCGGTCCTGAAGGCCCAGGTCATTTCTCCGGGCGGGACTACCATTGTCGGCCTGAGGGCATTGGAAGCGGGCGGAGTGCGGGAAGCCTTTTTTGCCGCTGTGGAAAAGGCCCAAAGGCGGGCCGTGGAATTGGGCACTGATTAATATTTTAGGAGGATAACTGTTTGAACCCGATAATTCAGTTGGTAGACATAGTATTTGAGGTTCTCGTATGGTTGGTAATCATCCGTTGTATACTCTCTTTTGTGCGTCATAATCCCTATCAGCCCCTGATAAGGTTTGTCTATGACGTGACCGAGCCGATTATGACACCTTTTCGCAGACTCATACCAGCCGCCGGGGGGATAGATTTCTCACCTATAGTCGTGGTATTGGTGCTATCTCTGCTGCAGAGCGTAGTTATCCGGTTCTTATATTCTATTCTTTAAGAGGAAACCTTTAAGGAGCACACCATGATGATGCCTGAACTGGAATTGCTGGCTCCAGCCGGTAAAATGGATGTCCTGTACAGTGTGATCGAAGCCGGTGCGGACGCCGTATACCTGGGCGGCAAACGCTTCAGCATGCGCGGCCTGCGCCCCGATTACAATTTCAGCGACGCCGAACTGCAACAAGCAGTGGATCTCGCGCATGGCCGGCAGCGCCGTCTGTATGTAACCCTCAATAATCTTTATTACAGCGATGAGATTGATGATATAACTGAATATCTATTCTTCTTGCGGCAGGTGGGGGTCGATGCCTTGATCGTTCAGGATCTGGGCATAGCTACCCTGTGCCAGGAATTGAAATTGGACATCCCCCTGCATGCCAGCGTACAGATGGGCATTGCCAATCTGGAAGCGGTGAGACTGCTGGAGGAGAATGGTTTTGCCCGGGCCATCCTATCCAAGAACGTTTCAATGGTGGAGACTGCCGCCATAGCAGCGGGGACCGGTATGGGAATTGAATATTTTGTGCAAGGTGATCTGTGTGTGGCGCATACCGGGCAGTGCTACATGAGCAGCATAATGACCGGTGAGCATGGCAATCGGGGCTTATGCCGCAAGCCTTGCCGCTGGCAATATCAACTGCTCGGGGGGGGAAGCGAGCCGGGCCCCTACAAATACTACCTGGCTCACAAGGATCTGTGCCTTTATCCTTACCTCAAGCAGATGGTAGAGGCGGGGGTTACGTCCTTTAAGATCGAAGGGCGGATGCGGAGCGCCCGGTACCTGGGTTGGTTGGTCTCGACCTACCGGCAGGCCCTGGACCGGCTCATCGCCAACCCCGACGGTTATAGCACCGACGCCAAGGAAATAGAAGCGCTTCATGAGAACCGTATCCGCAATTATACCGCCGGCAATTGGCTGAAACCCTTGGATGCGACGGCGGTCGATTTAACCGGGGAAAGGGAACCGGTCAAGGGCCAGGCGGAGATTATGCCCCGCCTGGATGTAGAGGGACAGATGAAAACCGCAACTGCTGCGATAACTGAGGTGCCAGAGCTGACCGTGAAGGTGGGCGGACTGGACGGACTGGAAGCGATTCTGCCGTTGGGGATAGACAATATCATCCTGGGCAGTGAAATTATTCGCCAAAACAAGCAGAACTGGACCGCATCGGCGGTTATGAAGGCGGCCCAAATGCTGAAGACGGGCCCGAGCCGGTTATTCCTGGAGACCCCGCGGATCGTGAGCCAAAAAGACCTACCGGAGATAGCGGATTTAAGGACCCTGGCTCTTCAAGCCGGCGTTGATGGCGTAGTAGTAAATGATGCCGGCAGTCTGAGAATGTTTAAGGATAGCGGACTAGAGATATGGGCTGGTTATGGGCTGAACATATTCAATCACGCCGCCGCCCAGTTTCTTTTTGACCAGGGGATCCGACGGATAACAACTTCGGTAGAATTAAGCCGCCCCTACATTCAGTCGATGCTGCAGGCCGGGACACCGGCCGAGATAGTGGTGCACGGACCTCTGCCCTGCCTGGTGAGCGATTATTGCATGGTCCAGGCTTTCCATGATAAAGTCGATGAACAATGCCCCTGCTACTGTGTACTGAGCGAGTACTCCTTGCGCGATACCGAAGGGCAGGACTACCGCATCATCAGCGATGCCAAGTGCCGCACTTATGTTTATGCACCCTACGACCTGTGCCTGCTTCCGTACCTGCATGAGTTGGCTAGGGCGGGGGTTAAATCCTTCCGCATCGAGGGGCAGTTCTACCAACCCCGGAACCTCCGCGATATCGTGGTCGGCTACCAGGAGGCCTTGCGCTGCCTGGCAGCCGGGGAACCGCCACCATCCGGCCTGGGTGCGCGCCTGGCATCTCTCAGCCCGTGGGGCTTGAACGCGGCCACCTATGCTCATGATCCGTCCTGAACCGTGGGACGGGCAGAGAATCTTTAAGAGGGTGAAAAGATGATAACCGGCATCGAGATCAGAAACCATCAGTTTTCCAAGTCATTGTTCGGATTCAGACAGGAAGAAGTCCGGGAGTTTATCGAGCAGGTAGCCCATGACTATGAGACTGTATACAGTGAAAACGCGCAGCTCAGGGAGAACATACAGAAGCAGCTGTTCGAATTGGAGAAGTACCGTAAGCTGGAAGCGACTATGAACAACAGTCTGATCCTGGCCCAGCAGACAGCTGAGGAGCTTAAACTGAATGCCCGTCAGGAAGCCACCAAGATACTGGAGGATTCCAAACGTTCCATCGCGGAAATGCTGGCTGCCTACCAAGAATTGATGCGACACCTCAACGTGTTCAATCTGGAGATGAAAACGCAATTGCAGGTGGAATTGGAATTACTGGATAGCAATCTGAAAAAGAACCAGGAAGTGAGCGCCTTTTTCACCAAACCGGACATTCAAGCTCTGCTGGACAACCTTAACAACCTGCGATTGGAAGATACCGAGTGATGCTCAAACTATCCAAGAGTGCTGGCGGAGTGCGCCTGGAGGTAAAGGTGCAGCCGCGTTCCTCCCGCAATCAGATAGTCGGTGAACAGAACGGGGCATTGAAGATAAGGCTTACCGCCCCCCCGGTAGATGGCGAAGCCAATGCGGCCCTGATTTGTTTTCTGCCCTCCCGGCTCCGAATCCCCCGCCAGAAGATCCACTTGGTGAAAGGAGATACTTCCCGCCAGAAGATCGTCGAGATTGACGGACTCGATCCCGACCAACTGCTGGCCCGCCTCGATCTCAAGCCTTCTTTGTAAGCGCGCTTACCAACACCTGGCGCGGCAATGAGCCGAGGGATAGTCTTAAAGGGTAGAGGCTAATCTTTACTAGCGGACCACAAATTGCATCTTTGTTATGGTTTTACGGTTTCATGACGGAGCGGATAGGCAGGTGGTAGAGTGAAGAACGGAAAAAAGAAGCGCGCCGCCCAGATACTGGAGAGCCTGCAGCAGGAATTTCCCGACGCTGGCACTATGCTGGACTTTGGCGATACCTTCCAACTGCTGGTGGCGGTGGTCCTGTCAGCCCAGAGTACTGATGCCCAGGTGAACCGGGTGACCAGCCAGGTGTTCTCCCGCTATCAAACCGCTTCGGATTTTGCCGCAGCCAACCTGGAGGAGTTGGAAGAGGCCATCCGGGGGGGGGGACTGTTTCGAACCAAGGCCAGTAATATTCAGAAGATCGCCCGCATCTTGCTGGAGCAGTACCAGGGACAGGTGCCGGGGGATTTTGAGGAACTGCTCAAAATGCCGGGAATCGGCAGGAAGACAGCCTATGTCATGATGTCGGTAGGCTTCAATAAGCCGGGGCTGGGGGTCGACACCCATGTCCACCGGGTCAGCAACCGATTGGGATTGGTAGCGGAGAAAACCGCGGACAAAACTGAGCTAGCCTTAAAGGCTATCATACCCCGTCAGCAGTGGAGTCAGGCCCATCACCTGCTGATATTTCACGGCCGTCAGACCTGCCTGGCCCGCCGGCCAAAGTGCCCGACCTGTGTGATAAACTCGCTTTGTGACCAAAGATTGTGAGGAATCGCTGTCGGCGGCGGGGGAGGGGCGGGACCGCAGTTGTTTTGGATAATATATGTATGCTAAAATATAATACGTTTTATCCGGCTATGACACCTTTCGTCCCGGGGACGAGAGGTATTTTGTTCGATAAAGAAAATAACTGGTAAGGTGGTAGTAAAATGGCAAAAGGCAAATACGACGGGACACTTAACCTGCCCCAAACCGAATTTCCCATGCGGGCCAATCTTCCCAAGAGGGAGCCGGAAATACTCAAGTTCTGGCAGGACATCGACGTTTACCGGCTGGTCCAGGAGAAAAACCAGGGGCGGGAAAAATACATTCTTCACGACGGTCCGCCTTATGCCAATGGACATATCCATCTGGGCCATACCCTGAATAAAGTCCTTAAAGACATGATAGTCAAACACCGGTCCATGGCCGGCTTCGATTCCCCTTACGTGCCCGGTTGGGACACTCATGGACTGCCCATCGAACAGCAGGCTATCAAGCATCTGGGCATCGACCGCCATAAGACCGACGTCCTCGAATTCCGCCATTTCTGCCGTGATTATGCCATGAAATATGTGGGCATCCAGAGGCAGGAATTCGAGCGGCTGGGGGTACGGGGCGATTGGGACAACCCCTATCTCACTCTGAAACCGCAGTTTGAAGGCATCCAGATCAAGGTGTTCGGAGATATGGCCAACAAGGGCTACATTTATAAAGGCATGAAACCGGTCTACTGGTGCGCCGACTGCGAGACGGCCCTGGCTGAAGCAGAGATCGAATACCAGGACAAGGTCTCGCCTTCCATCTATGTCAAGTTCCCGGTAACCGAAGGAAAGGGGATAATACCCGACGGGAGCGCTATAATCATCTGGACCACCACTCCTTGGACCTTGCCAGCCAATGTGGCGGTTTGCCTCCATCCCAAATTTACCTATGTGGTAGTGGATGTGAAAGGCCAAAAGTACGTCCTGGCGAAAGAACTGCTGGACAATCTGGCCGCCGAACTGGGTTGGAGCGATTACCAGATGGTGAACCAATTTACAGGCGAACAGGTGGACCGGGCGGTTTGCCGCCATCCCTTTATCCACCGGGATTCCCTGGTCATCATGGGTGAGCATGTTACTCTGGAGGCCGGCACCGGATGCGTCCACACCGCCCCGGGTCATGGCGAGGACGACTTCTACGTAGGCAAGATCTATGGCCTGGAAGTCATATCGCCGGTGGACGACCGGGGGGTATTCACCGATGAGGCTGGTCAATTCTCCGGGTTGTATGTGCACAAGGTCAATTAGAAGATCATCACGGCTAGGGATGAACTGGGCGTGCTGCTCAAAGCGGACGACTATTCCCACCAGTACCCCCACTGCTGGAGGTGCAAGAATCCTATCGTTTATCGCGCTACCAATCAGTGGTTCGCTTCTATCGATGGTTTCCGCCAAGCGACTTTGGAGGCCATTGATAATGTGCGCTGGATCCCGGCCTGGGGGCGGGAGCGCATCTACAACATGGTGCGGGACCGGGGTGACTGGTGTATATCCCGGCAGCGCACCTGGGGGGTACCTATCCCCATCTTCTATTGCGGAGAGTGCGGTCAGCCCATGATCAACCCGGTTATCATCGACCATG
>JAAYJY010000225.1 GCA_012522705.1 Syntrophomonadaceae bacterium
AAATCGATGACTGCCGTGGCGCTCTGGCTGGTTTCGATAACTATATTCTCCATTCCCGACCCCAGCGCAGTGCCGATAGCCAGTCCCAAGCGGGCGGGCACTTCGATCAAGTCCGCGATCAGCCCCCTGAAACCTTCGATCGCTACCTCTCCCCGATCCTTGGCCAGGAGCAGTCCTCGTACCCCTTCGGAGTAACTGGCCCGGCTGTTTTCCACCTCCTGCCATACCGACAACTTGCGTTCCAGTTCTGCACTTTGGCTGGATATGGACTGGTACTCCGCCTCCAGGACAGCGTGGCGGGTGCAGTATGTACTTAGTTCTTGTTCGGCCTCCCCCAATGATTTAGCTATCGTCTCCCCGGCTGAAGAAGCCTTTTGTTTTCTCGCGCCTAGCTCTTCAATGGTCTGGGTGGATATTTTCAGATTGGCATCGCTTTCGTCAACCCTTATGGATAAACGGTCCCGGCGCTCCCGGGCTCTTTTTACGCCATCTTCCAGGTCGACCAGGGAATTTTTCAATTGTGACTCCCGGCTGGCTCGTTCGAATACCTGTTGGTTATTGTTGTCCAGGACTTCCTTAAATGCTACCAGGGAGGCTTCAATTCCCCTTATCTCTTGTTCCAGGCCTTCCAGTTCGCCCTGCTTGGTTTGATATTGAAGGCTCTCCCGCTCAAATTCTAATGATTTCTGGACCAGGTCCTGTTCCAGTTTTTCCAGCATCACCGTGTATTTTTCATAGTCCTGGCCGGAAGACTGGATCCTCTCCCGGTGGTTCTTGATCCGTTCCTGACTCAGTTTCACCTCGGAGTTCAGTTTGCTTATGGAGTGCTCTATCTCATACTTGCTGTCTTTTACCTGGTTATTACGGACTCGCCCCACTTCGTGGCGGCCCACCGCTTCTTCCAACTGCTGCTGCAAATCCTGCTGGCAGATCTCCAGGCGTTCATATTCTGACCTGGCCAGTTGCAGCTCCTGTCGCTCGGAAGCCAGCTTGGCCTCCAGTTGTTCTACCTGATTGGCCATCACCTGCATGTCCAGACGGGTGTATTCCTCTCGCAACTGCAAATAGCCGCGGGCCTTGTCCGCCTTGCGCTGCAGCTCGGTCCTGCGGCTGCGCAGTTCAAAGAGAATATCTTCCACCCGCAGTAAATCCTGAGTCGATGCCAGTATACGCTGCTGGACCTGTTCTCTCTGTTGGCGGTAGCGAACCGCGCCAGCCGCTTCCTCCAGCATCAGCCGGCGGTCGAAAGGTTGGCCGTTTAAGACCCGCTCCAGTTCACCCTGGCCTATGATAGAGTATCCCTTCTTGCCCAACCCGGTGTCCATATACAACTGGGCGATATCCTTCATGCGGACCCTGGTCTTGTTCAGGTAAAACTCGCTTTCGCCGGAGCGATGTATTCTCCGGCTGACGGTAACCTCATTGTACGGTACGGGCAGAATGCCCCCGGTGTTGTTGACGGTGAGGTCGACTTGGGCCATTCCCAATCCCTTTTTCTTATCGGTACCGTTGAAAATCACATCTTCGTTTTTATGTCCCCGCAGGGTGCGTACATTGGCTTCCCCCAGTACCCAGCGAACCGCATCCACGATGTTGCTCTTGCCGCACCCGTTAGGGCCGACGATTACATTGATGCCGCCGGAAAAATCAAGCTCCGTATGGTCAGCAAACGATTTAAAACCCCTTATTTCAAGTCTCTTCAGGTACACTGTTTTCCTCCCCCAACCGGCGATTTGTGATTGACTAGTGTTCGAATCGTCCCACTAATCCCGGTTAAATAACAGACCATCGGATTGTGATGGCATTAGAATCTCCAGGTCACTCAATCCGATTCCCATCATGGCAGCTGGCGCAGGTTCCCAAATGGTGGCATCGGTCTTGAATTCGACTCCAGCCAGCTTAATCCCTTCCTGACAGGGAATACTATGAATCATGGTCTATGAACAGACTGGTTATGATAAGACGACCGGCAACCAAATTATCGCCTTGGCGGGCGGCGGGGGTGTCACCGCTTACCGATTCTAGATTACCAACTGTTCAGAAATACCGCCAGTTAAGAATAATGACAAATGTCGCAATAGACTGACACCCCTCACCATGAAAGACCCTCAAGGTACTGACGGCGGGAAAGCACATACCGAGCTGGTTCATCACCCCTACCCACCCCAATGCTGCCCAGTGTCTGGTCCAAATTACCTTTGACGTCCAGCCTGTCGAACCCCATCTGTTGACATATCCATATGATGTTGCTGCGGCGCTGGCCTATCATCTTGGACAAATCACGCCGATTTACATGCAGACAAAGTTCATCATATATTCCGAAGCTATCGTGGAAGGATTGCAAGGTCTTATAGGCATGATCTCTAAACACCGCCTGTTCGACCATTTCCCCGAAACTGCTATGAAAAGGTCCAGCTTTTACGATGCCCGGGTTCTGCAATTCGGGTCCGGGATGCAATCCCATGCGAATAACCGGTATATCATGAAGACAAAAAAGCAGATACATGGCCTTGCTGATGCGGATCGCTTCTTCCATATCCAAAGGGGTGTACCTGCCCTGATCGTACATAGCCGCCAGTTTGGTCCCGGACAACACCAAGGTAGGATAGATGCGGACCGCCTGCGGTTGGAGGGCGGCCGATTCCCGGGCGCTGGCAATATCCCGGGCGAGGGTATCACCGGGGAGACCGATCATCAACTGGATGCCCAGTTGGAGGTTCTTGGCTTGAATCCGCTGACAGCTGTGGCGCACCGTCCTGCTATCATAACCACGACCGGAGGTTTTAAGAACCTCGTCACACATAGATTGCACTCCCAATTCTACCATGCGCACCCCGTAGCAAGACAGGAGATCAAGGTTATTGTCGTCTATGCAATCCGGTCGGGTCGATACCCTGATACCTTTTATCACTCCTTGCTGCAGATAAGGCTGCACCACCTGAAGGTAAGCCTCCTGCAGCGATAGGTCGATAGCAGTAAAACTCCCCCCGAAAAAAGCCGCCTCGGTCCAGGTGCCGGCGGGAATAGTCGTTAAATGCCGCTCGAGTATACCCGCTATCTGCTCCGGAGCAGGAGCAACCGCCTGATGGGCAATAATCTTCTGGTCACAATAGATACAGTCATTAGGGCAGCCTAAATGAGGGATGAAGATGGGGATATTAGAGTGTCGTTGACCCAATGACCTATCGTCCATAGATCATTCCAACCTGAAACCGTTTTCAAGCGCCTGCGCGGCCGCGCTTTGCTCGGCTTCTTTTTTGCTCTTGCCTTGACCGCTGGCCAGTATCTTGTCCTTAAAAAACACCCCGGCCACGAAATGCCTGGCATGAGCCGGTCCCGACTCGCTTATGATACGGTAATGAACGTTGGTACGGCTTACGGACTGAACATATTCCTGCAGCCGTGACTTATGATCCTGGTAATCTCCCTGAGCGGTTGCGTCGATAAGTGGCTGCAGATACCGAAGGACAAAAGAACGGGCGCCGTCCATACCCTGGTCCAGGTAGATGGCGCCAATCACGGCTTCCATGGTATCAGCAATTATGGACTTACGCTTGCGGCCCCCAGACTTGTCTTCACCCCGGCCCAGCAGCAGATATTTGCCGATATCAATTTCCATACCAATTTGCACCAGGGCTTTTTCACAGACGACCTTAGCCCTGATCTGGGTCAGATCACCTTCCGGTTTATTGCCATAGTTTAGGTACAAGTACTCGGCCACGATGAAATCCAGGATAGCGTCGCCCAGGAATTCCAGGCGTTGATTGTTGGTAACCAGGCTGTGCTCCTGGGCATAGGAAGGATGAATCAGTGCAGTGCTGATTATATCCAAATTATTAAACTCCAACTGCTGGTCATGGATAAATTCCAGTACCGATTTGGGGCTCATCTCTTCACCCGGTTTCTGTTAATTGTGCTGTCAGCTCAGAGCTGACTGTTGCTTCTCTACCATCTGGGCAGTCACACATTGTTCCGCGATTCTAAGCGCGTTGAAAACAGCTTCCCGCTTGGAGCTGCCGTGGCAGACGATGCTGACTCCCTTTATGCCCAGCAGGGGCGCGCCTCCTACCTGGCTGTTGTCCAATGCAGTAAACAACGATGGCATCTTACCCAGCTCAGTCAGGCAGGTCATTGCTATAAATCGGGCTAATCCCTCCACGGTCTTGAGCAGGATATTGCCAACGAAGCCATCGCAAACCACAACATCAGCCTTATCGTAAAAGAGATCGCGACCCTCGATATTGCCGCTGAAGTTGATTCTTTTGTTATCCTGCAGCAAAGCAGCGGTTTCAATACTTAGCTTATTGCCTTTACCCTCTTCTTCGCCATTGCTCAGCAGACCTATCCTTGGGTTTTCAATCCCATGCAAAGCGGACGCATATACGCTGCCTAACAAGGCAAACTGCACCAGTTGCTGGGGTTTGCAGTCCACATTGGCCCCTACGTCCAGCAGCAATGTCTTTTGGGCGGACATACCTGGCACCTCAGCCACAATAGGGGGTCTCTCGATGCCCTCCATCCTCCCCAGGATCAGGGTCGCTGCCGCCATCTGGGCTCCGGTGCTTCCGCACGATATCACCGCATCGGCCCGACCCTCCCTCACCAGGCGAGTGGCCACCACGATGGAAGAATCCTGTTTCTTGCGCAGAGCGGCCGCGGACTCATCCATACCTATCACCTGGCTAGCGTTTACTATGCGGATCCGCTTACCATCATAATCGTACTTGACCAATTCTGCCCGTAGTTTTTCTTCCTGACCAACCAACAGGATCCCCACTTCTGAGGATTGCACCCACATAACTGCCCCGGCTACCGTTTCCTCGGGAGCATAGTCACCACCCATGGCATCAAGAGTTAATATCATTTCCATCCTCCTTGCGGATAATTCCTGCCTTACCAACTGTCACCTGCCAAAGGGAGATGGTGCAGTGTTCAATATCATAAGGTTATCATACCAAATCCTGGCTTATGATGACTTAAAAGTAACGGCATGGCCCCATAAAAACCAAAAAGTAAGTCCTAGCCCAATCGCTATTGCTTACTTTTCGATCGCAAAAAATATCATTATTCCCCGATTAAACTACGCTTTTACCCTTGTAAAACCCGCAGCTCAGGCATGCACGGTGGGGGAGCATCAGGTCGTGGCACTGCGGGCATGCTACCAAGCCTGGAGCTTCAATCTTTTTCCACTCCGACCGCCGTTTATTTTTACGCGCATGTGATGTTCTTCTCTTGGGAACTCCCATTCATGGAACCTCCTTTCCTATCTCAAATCCCTAAGTTTGGCCCAGCGGGGATCTGTCTTGTCTTCCTGACAAGAACAAGGCTGGGCATTTTTATTCTGACCACAGATCGGACACAACCCCTGGCAATCATCATTGCACACGGGTCGGATCGGCAGGGCCATAAAGATAGCTTGCTGCAGCTCAAAGTCTATGTCCGCCTCATCGCCATCGAATGAAACGAAGTCTTCATTCGGGTTCACCAGGGAGCTTTTCTCCCCTTCCACCAGGACGATAGCCAATTCGGTCTCCACCGGATATATGAATTCCTGGAGGCAGCGTGAACAGGGAATCTGTACCTTGGTCTTTAGACGCCCCTGCCCGATAAACATCGAGCCGGTGTTCTCTACGGATACTCCACCTTCAATAGGTGCGGCGAAATCCCCTCCCAGTTGGTCCAGAAACTGGACGTTACCAGGGCTGGATATCAGGAATTCCTCGCTCTCCCGGGGATGACGCTTGAGCCTTCTCAAGTTAAGTTTCATATCGTACACCTCCGGAAGCTCATAAAAACAACAGTCTTATTATAATGCTCATAAAACGGCATTGTCAACCAAGCTGACCATTGCTGCCCATGGATTGGGATGGCAATCATCGGGTGCCTTAATACCTCATGAATGCTCCCTATAGAAAGAAACCCTGCCCCTGTGGAGGCAGGATTTCTCCAATTTACATTTGGCTACGGCTATTTGGACAGGTTAAAGGTATCGCGAGCGATTACCAGCTCTTCATTGGTGGGGATTATGAATATTCTCACCTTGGAATCTTCAGTGGCAACGTCTATTTCTTTGCCGCGCACCTTGTTCTTCTTGCTGTCCATCTTAATTCCTAAGTTATCCATGTCCTTACAGATATGCTCTCTCACATCAATGGCATTTTCGCCCACGCCAGCGGTGAAGACCAGGCAGTCACAGCCATTCAGCATGGCGATATACTTGCCGATGTAGCCCTTGATAGCATTGCAGTATACGTCCAGGGCCAGCTTGGCTCTTTCGTTGCCGGCATCGGCTGCTTCCAGGACGTCACGCAGATCGTTGGATACGCCGGATAATCCCAGTAAACCAGATTTCTTGTTGAAATAACTGTTAGCTTCATTGGCATCCATGCCTAGTTTCTCCATCAGGAAGAACACGATGGCTGGATCGATATCGCCGGAACGGGTGCCCATTACCAAACCCTCCAGGGGAGTCAGGCCCATCGAGGTGCTAATGACCTTGCCGTCCTTGATGGCCGCCATGCTGGCACCATTGCCCAAGTGCAGGGTGATGATCTTGCAGAAGCCATAGTATTTGCCCAACAGTTTAGCAGCCCGGTGGGACACATAGAAGTGAGAAGTGCCGTGGAATCCGTACCTTCTTACTTTGTATTGGGTGTAAACATCGTAAGGCAACGCATAGACAAAGTTGGCCGGGGCCATGGTCTGATGGAAAGCGGTATCAAACACGGCGACGTGATTGACATTGGGCATGAGAGTCTGGCAAGCCTCGATTCCCATTAGGTTAGGTGGATTGTGCAGAGGAGCTAAATCGAAACAATCACGAATTACTTTCTTCACTTTATCATCAATCACCACTGAGTAGGCGAATTCTTCGCCGCCATGTACGACCCGGTGTCCAACCGCCCCAATCTCACTCATGTCGCCTATACAGCCATATTCGGGGTTAACAAGAACGTTCAGGACCATCTTCATCGCTTCAGTATGATCCGGCATATCCTCTTTGATTAATACATCGTCTTTTCCAGCGGGTTCATGTTTCAGAGTGGTTCCCGGAATACCTACACGATCCACCAATCCTTTGGCCAGAACCGACTCATCGGTCATGTCAAAGACCTGGTATTTGAGTGACGAACTTCCACAGTTAACGACCAAGACCTTCATTACATAATTCCTCCTTTATTAATTAAAGATAAATAGAACCGGGGCTAGTATAAAACCCAGTCAAAACTAGGCTTTTACTGCAGTAATAGCAACTACGTTTACAACATCCTCGACGCTGCAACCTCTGGACAGGTCGTTGACCGGTTTATCCAACCCCTGCAGTATCGGACCGATGGCTTCGGCTTTGGCAAACCTCTGGACCAGCTTGTAGCCGATGTTGCCTGATTGCAGGTCGGGGAAGACTAATACATTGCA
This sequence comes from Syntrophomonadaceae bacterium, assembly GCA_012522705.1. Lineage (GTDB taxonomy): Bacteria > Bacillota > Syntrophomonadia > Syntrophomonadales > Syntrophomonadaceae > PHAA01. The sequence goes on from JAAYJY010000225.1 coordinate 7,417, forward strand.
CTGACCTGCCACTGGACTGCCTGGTGCTTTGGACTGGCCTACGCTGGGGACCAGAGCGGCATCGGCCTGGAATTCGCCGTCCACTTTCAGCTCGGGGAACCTTTCCTTGGCCAGCGCGGTAGCCTTGACTACCTTGTCGACATAATCGTGGCTGGCGCTGCCCTTGGTAGAGAACGACAGCATGCCCACCTTGGGATCTGGTATACCGCAAACGCTCAATGCCGTACTGGCTGACGCCTGGGCGAATTCAGCCAGCTGTTCAGCGGTGGGAACAGGAGTTACGGCACAGTCGGCGAATACCAGCAAGCCGTTGTATCCATAATCACTGTTGGGGACGATCATCACGAAAGCCCCGGACACCGCAGTCATCCCAGGAGCGGTCTTGATGATCTGCAGGGCCGGCCTTAACACATTGCCCGTGGTATTGTCGGCTCCAGCCACTTCGCCGTCAGCCTTGCCCATCTTCACCATCATGGAAGCGAAGAAAAGCGGATCCAGCATCATGTCGCGGGCTTGATCCGGGGTGACCCCTTTGCTCTTGCGCATCTCAAAGAAAGCCTGTACGAAGTCATCATAAAAAGGGGCTTTGGCCGGGTCGATTACTTCCGCCCCGCTGATGTCGGCTCCGGCATCACTGGCAGCCGCCTTAACGGCCCCTTGCTCGCCCAACAGAACAATGTTGGCGATTTTGGCGTCGGCGATTTTTTTTACAGCCAGCAAAGTCCTCTTTTCCGTACCCTCGGGAAGCACGATGGTTTTGCCTGCTTTGGCTGCATTGGCCTTGATTTGTTCGATTAAACTCATGATCAATCATCCTTGTTTTTACATCGCCCCGAACCGGGTCCGAATCGGAACGGTTTTCCCATCACATCCGGTGATGAATACGCTTTGATATGGTATCATGGATGATAATTCGCTCAAAAGGGGCACAGTTATGTCAGTGCTGGGAATTATAGCCGAATTCAACCCCCTTCATAACGGACACCGATATTTCATCAGTCGGGCCAAGCAAACCCATAACTTCGATGCAGTCATATGCGTCATGAGCGGCAACTTTGTCCAGCGAGGTGAAGCTGCCATCTGCAATAAATGGGTTCGTGCCAATATGGCCCTCCATGCCGGTGTAGACCTGGTAATTGAGATACCTGCCTGCTTCTGCGTCCGCAGCGCTCATTATTTCGCCCGGGGTGCCATCCAGTTGCTGCACCGGACCGGGGTCGTAACTCATCTGGCCTTCGGCAGTGAGAATGGCCGGTTGGATGAATTGGCTGCCATCGCCGCCATTGTCGGAGATGAAAGCCAGCCATACAAGCACCAACTAAAAAGCTGTCTGGCTCAGGGTCTAAGCTATCCGGCCGCCCGGACCCGGGCCGTTGAATCAATTGCCGGGGAGGGTTTGACCGGATTGAGTTCTATCATAGGACAACCCAACAATATTCTGGCGGTTGAATATCTGCGGGTCCTTGAACAAGAACGAATACCCATCGAACCGCTGACTATACCCAGAATAGGGGCCGCCTACAATAGTCTGGAACTATCGGATATGGCCAGCGCCAGCGCCATTCGTCAGTGCCTGTTGGGCTGCGCCGTCAACCGGGTTGCAGCTTCTATGCCAGCTGCAGCTTTCACCCTGCTCCAGCAGGAGATGGCAGCCGGGCGGGCCCCGGTGACCACAGCCAGCCTTGGGCAGATTTTGCTGGCAAAACTGCGCACGATTCAGTCAGACCAACTTGCGCAAATATATGAGGTCTCCGAAGGGCTGGACAATCGCATCCTGAAGGCGGGTATGGCTTGTGGGACCTGGGATGAACTCAGAGCTGCAATCAAAAGCAAACGTTATAATATGACCAGAATAAACAGAATGCTCCTTTATGTACTGCTCAATCTCCAAACCCGCCAGATTCTCGATTTTGACCAACATGGACCTCTATACATTCATATCTTAGGCTTTTCTACACAAGGTCGTAAAATCCTGCAAAAGATAAAAATTAAATCTGACCTGCCCATACTCAACCGGGGCAGCGACGTCAAAGCTGTGGCTGGGGACAATGACTCGCCCAAACTCGGGGACATGTTGAGGCTGGACGTCACCGCCACCGACCTTTCTTGCCTCCTCTATCCCCGGTCCGATCAAAGATTCGGAGCCCGGGACTTCACCACCTCCCCACAGCTGTTACGGGGCGAGTAGGCTTCATTCTCTCTCCGGCCGCACCAGCGCCATTTTATCCTTTATCTCCTGCACTTGCTCCTCAGCCGCCTTCCGGCCCAGATCCACAATCTCCCGGGACTTCTCGAATTCTCGGGGATTGATATGCCGCACCGCCGGCTGGATAAGAATATCCGCACTTTGCCGGACGATATCGAAATGATGCTGGCCCATTATATCCAGTGAAGTCAGGATGATGTCCATGGTGTTGGAAAATGTCACCTTTCTCCCGGCACCATAGGTCACATCCACAGCAATGGTCAGATCGGCACCCATTTCGCGGGCTACCTCGACGGGCAGTCGGTCACATACTGCCCCATCCACCAAAATCATGTCACCCTTTTGCAGCGGGGTAAAAACGCCCGGAATAGATATGCTGGCTCGAACTGCTTCGGTCACCGAACCCTCACTTGTCAATACTCTCATTCCCGTAACCAAATCAGTACTCACCGTTATTACCGGAAATTCCAAGTCGGCAAAGGTCTTCTTCTTGGTAACCAGGTCCAGGAATTCGGTTATTCGGTTTCCAGCCATAAACCCCATTTTGGGCACAATTGGGTCGAATAACGCCCGGGTACGCATGTGCTCGATCAGTTTGTCCAGCATGTATAAATCAGCCCCGCAGGCATAGACACACCCTACCATGGCTCCCATGCTGGAGCCAACAATGAAATCAAAGTCGATCCTGTTTTCCTGCAGAACCTGCAGGACGCCGATATGAGCCAACCCCCGGGCGCTTCCCGCCCCCAATACCAGAGCCACTTTGGTATTCCCTGCCACCTCAAATCGATCCTCCTTATTCTAAGAATCAAGCCGCATCGCATATATATTTACAAACCCTGATGGGAGGGCCGCCTTTTGTCCAGGTATTCCCGCTTCTTGCTTATTTCGTTTATTTTGATGGTAACCCTGTTCATGCTTATAAATCCGCGTGAAACAGCGGCTTCTGCGTCATCTGGGTTTAAACTATGGTACACTGCCGTCCTGCCGGCCCTCTTCCCCTTCTTCGTAGTCGCCGAACTCCTAGTCAGTCTGCGTTTTGTACACTATCTGGGAGTATGGCTGGAACCGGTAATGAGGCCCGTCTTTAATCTGCCGGGGAGCTGTTCCCTGGCGGTGGTGATGGGATTCACCTCCGGTTTTCCGGTAGGAGCCTTGCTGACCCGGCAACTTTATGAGCACCGGTTGTTGGACGCGGAGGAGGCGGAACGGTTGGTCTCTTTTACCAACAACTGCAGTCCCTTGTTCATCATCGGGGCGGTAGGGGTCGGTATGTTCGGCAATCCAGCCATCGGTTATTGGTTGGCAGCCGCCCACTATACATCAAACTTACTGGTTGGGATAATACTAAGGTTTAAATCGTCTCCACGCACCCCAGTCTCAATCCCTCCAGCCCGGCTCGGGGCCATGGCGGAGCAAGTTCAGGAACCAGACTCCATCGGCAAAATAATGGGCAATTCGATCCAAAAGGCAATCACCAACATACTGGCGGTGGGTGGGTTCATAGTGGTGTTTTCCGTCCTGACCAGGATGCTTGCAGTCTGGGGTATAATCGACATCGCCGCTCAGATACTTGTAAATAGTTTGGCCTTCCTCAATTTGACTTATCCCCTGGCCTATGGATTGTGCATGGGTTTCTTCGAGGTCACCCTGGGTTCGCAGGCAGTTGCCGCATCTATGACCTCGGATCCTTTTCCAGCCCTGCTGACCGTTAATTGCATCCTGGCCTTCAGCGGGCTATCCATAATAGCCCAGGTTATGAGCATCGTGGCTGGTTTGCCGATCAGGTTCTGGTTTTATGTCCGCGCCCGCATCCTGCAAGCCATCCTGTCGATCTCCATCCTGTCAGTTCTCTTCGCATTAGTAGGCAGAAACTCAATCAGCACCCTGGCTATGGGCAGCCCACCCATTTACAAACTGCTGTATACCTTTGACGCCTGGGCCTTTTCTCTTGTCTGCCTGTTGATAGGAGCTGTTGTAATTCTCATGCTGTTAGGGATCTCAGCCTACCGATCTCGTTAGGTAGTTTCTTCCTCGGTTTGGATCCTTATCTGATCGCGCCCCTGGACTACCGTTTCCAGTCCTTTACGTAATACATATTCAATATGTCCCAGAACTCCATCCGCATATTCCTCGGCATCCCGCCGGATCTGCTCAGACACCCTCTCGCTCTTGGCCACGATTTCCTCGGGCACCGTCATGGCGTTCCTGGTGATCTCGCTGTCATCCACCATCTTGGCTGCTTCATTCCGGTACTGTTCCATATATTGGCTGGCCTCGGAGAAGGCTTCGTTGACTATCCTGTCCTTTTCCGACAACAGCTGGCGGGCCGTTTCCAATTCTTCCGGCAGAATGGCTCTGATCCTATCCATCCGGTCCAGAAAGCGGTTGGCCTCCACCAGGTGTTTTCCCCCGGTCAGAGGCATCCTTTTACTTCCCTTCAACAACTGCTCCATTTCATCAAGAATGCGAAATATCTCCATCATCCTCTGGCTCCTCCTCACACCTGCAGTAATAATGCAAACTCGATTCTCCGTAATTGCCTTGCCGGTATTTTACCAACGGGGGAAATGACGGCATATCCTTTTTACGGGGTGATCTTATTATGGCGATACCGTCAGCCGCAAGGATATCTGCGCGGCTCACCGTATCCATGATCGATTCAAAGATATCTTCCCGGGTAAAGGGCGGATCGACATATATCAAGTCGAATTGGATGGCTTGACTACTGATTCGTTTCAAGGCCCGGAAAGCGTCGCTTCGCATGATATCAAAGCCGCTCCGGAAACCGCAATGGTCCAGGTTTTCCCGGATAATCCTGATGGCCGCAGCGCTATTATCGACAAAAACGACCCGGTGGGCTCCCCGGCTGAGAGCTTCCAGACCCACGCTGCCGCTGCCCGCAAACAGGTCCAGGAATCGGGCGTCTTCCACTTGGGATCCCCAGACATTGAACAAGGCTTCCTTGATCATGTCGGTGATAGGTCGGGTATCGAGGCCGGGCGGCGCCTTCAGCCGTCTGCCCCGGGCTGTGCCGGATATAACCCTCAACTAAGACTCTCCTTTGTATGTTCGATTAAACCAGACAATTACCTTCTTATGTAATCGCTATATATGATTCTATCAGAAAGTATTTCGATAAAAAATGTCCTGCTCATGAATATTATTCTAAATAACGGTCAATGATATAGATACCGGACATAACCGGTAAACAACCCTCCCCAACAACTTTACAAAATTCTCCTCTCCCCAAAATGGCGACTTCGGTCGCCATTTTAATTGAGCCCGGAGATGAGCGTTGTATCCGGTTAGACGGATACCGGGGGCGGGAAATGATGATAATACAAGCAAGGAGGTGCAGACATGAATGATTTCTTGCGCAGATTTAACTTGAATGTTGACCTGGCCACGGAGGCCAGGGACTTGGTCCGGGGGGCTGCCGACCGGGAAATACCAGGCGTGGAAGAAAAGGTCGAGCAAATGGAACAGATAAAAATTACCAGCATATTCATTCGTGAACCCCAAGCCGCTCAGGTCATGGGACGCCCAATCGGTACCTACCTCACCATCGAATCGCCCCCGCTGAAGATCAATGACCCTTATGTAAAACAAGAGATAATCGACGCTATGGCCAAAAGCATCCCTCTCTTGCTTAACGACACCCTTAAACCTCAAGACCTTGTGCTGTTGGCCGGGCTGGGGAATTGGCGAGCCACCCCGGATGCCCTGGGACCAAAATTCATAGAGTACAGCCCTATAACCAGGCACTATCACCAATATGCTCCGGAAGCACTGGTTGAAGGAATGCGGCCTACCTGCGGCATCGCCCCAGGAGTGTTGGGTATCACTGGCTTGGAAACCTTCGATGTTATCAAGGGCATAGTCGACAAGGTCAAACCGGCGGTTATGTTCGTGGTCGATTCTCTGGCTGCCCAAAATGTAGAACGCATCGGGACCACTATCCAGATGAGCAATACCGGTATCCAGCCCGGCAGCGGCATCGGTAATGCCAGGCAAGCTCTGACCCAACAGGAATTAGGTATTCCGGTTATC